>NZ_JARGEJ010000024.1:0-60350 GCF_029211245.1 Robertmurraya sp. DFI.2.37
AAAGGCAGCAGCGTACTCATCGAGCAACGACTTGAATAAGCTTTCTGAGATGAGGACGAAGGACAACGGAAAGATTTGCTGTAGGAACAGAATATTATTATGGCTCAGTAGCTCAGTCGGTAGAGCACGGTGAATAAGCTACAAGAAAAGGCAGCAGCGTACTCATCGAGCAACGACTTGAATAAGCTTTCTGAGATGAGGACGAAGGACAACGGAAAGATTTGCTGTAGGAACAGAATATTATTATGGCTCAGTAGCTCAGTCGGTAGAGCAAAGGACTGAAAATCCTTGTGTCGGCGGTTCGATTCCGTCCTGAGCCATTTTTTAGTTGGAGGGGTAGCGAAGTGGCTAAACGCGGCGGACTGTAAATCCGCTCCTTCGGGTTCGGCGGTTCGAATCCGTCCCCCTCCACCAGACATTTTCACTGTAGTGAAAATTAGAGATTCTACTTTGTACGAAACGCAGTGAAGTAAAATAGCATTCATTAATAGTTTTCGTAATAGCGCTAGTATAGAGCAAAACGGGCAAAGGCATACTTTAATAATAGAATCATGGCGGTCGTGGCGAAGTGGTTAACGCATCGGATTGTGGCTCCGACACTCGTGGGTTCGATTCCCATCGATCGCCCCATTTATATTTCAAAGGTAAGACAAAAACTAATTAATAAAGATTACAATAAAAATGCGGGTGTAGTTTAATGGTAAAACCACAGCCTTCCAAGCTGTTGTCGTGGGTTCGATTCCCATCACCCGCTTCCTAAAAAGGATGTTCTAGGTTAGTGCTAGAATATCCTTTTTCTTATTTGGCACCTTCTTTTACTTCACAAATAAATCTAGATCAAGTATACTCACAATAACACACAATTCTTATGTGATAGGTGGGTTTTATATGAATAAAAAACCTAAATCAATTCCAAGACCGTTGGTGAGGTTAAATCAATGGGTTATCGTTTTCAGTGTTCTCTTAACCTGGATTACTCAGCAAGAAATTATTTTGTTGTTCCCGTTTATTTGTGGTCTTATTGGGCTTATTTTTAAAGTTAATCCGATTATCGCCGCAGGAAGGAAATTTTTAAGAAAAGCGCCTTCTGCATATATACCTGAAGATTTTGACCAACAGCAGTTTAATCAAGTAATTTCTGTCTTCTGCTTGGGGCTTGGTTATACAGGGTATATATTTGGATGGACAATTATTGCCTGGACCTTTACAACTATGGTTGCATTAGCAGCGTTTATTGCAATTCTTGGTTTTTGTATTGGATGTTATATTCGTTTTCAATGGCAACAGTATCAATATCGAAAATCAATGAGCTGACCAATGATGTAGGGGTGAACTTCCATTTTCAAAAGAAATCCGTTCGAAAGGCTGCTCTTATTATGAAACAAGAGCAGTTTGAATTCGAGCGGTTTTTTATGCATAAGGCTAAACTTTTGTAAAAAAAGTAAAATAAAGAGTGAATATTTATAGAATGCTTGTCCTTCAGGAAATTTTTAGGGAAGCGCCATTGTTTACTGGAATTTTTGCAGATGAGAATGTTTTTCTTCATAATACTGTCAGCTAACTCTGAGGAAAAATTTTAAAAAATGGATGAGCTCGCTCAAGCATCTGTTTGTGAGTTTTTAAATTTACATACTGGAATTATTTAATCATTATGTCCAATGAGGAGATTGGGTTGAATATGCGTCTTTAATACAATCTTTAAAATGGCAGAGTAAAAGGAGATCTATTTACGATTACAGTTCATACTATAAAGGAATCTTTCCAATTAATCTTATCAGATGATTCAAGGTAATATCCATTGTTCATGATAGTCAAAAACTAGAGGTTACTCCATGAGTAGCCTTCTTTTTTGGATCAATCTTGGGTGCTATCCAATAATCGGTCAATTTCAATATTCTCTAAAATAAGGTGGCTAACATCCATAGCGAGATCCTCGGTTTCCTCAAGCAGTTGATCGATGTCTGTTTTTACCATAAACAGTTCTCCTTTCTATTTATCAAATCGATATTGTTATATTCACGTTTTTTACTCTTTTAAAACTTGTTTATGTTATATAATGCAGAGTATGTTCGTGCATTTATAATAAATTTTATTTCTTAAAAAATATGTTCGATACCTTTAACTCGTTTAAAAAAATATGTACTATATGCTTCGTATTGTTAGTGAAAACTATGGGTGTTTGTATAGAAATAAAGATAAAATAGCAGAAAATATTTGCAAAAAGTTGCTAAAATAATTAAATAGTCTTATGTTAAGTTTGAAAGGAATTTGCAGTAGATTCAGTTTTTACGGGAGTGGAAAAGATGAATGTTTTAGTAATAGAGGATAATGAAAGTGTTTGTTCCATGATTGATATGTTTTTTTCGAAAGAGGGTATAAAAGGCGAATATGTCCATGACGGACTAAAAGGGTTTGAACGATATAAGGAAGGGGAGTGGGATCTTTTAATTATTGATTGGATGCTTCCGGGAATGGACGGTGTTTCAATCTGTAGAAAAATAAGAGGAGAGGGAGATTCGATCCCTATTATTATGTTGACTGCAAAAGATAGTGAATCTGACCAAGTTCTTGGATTAGAGATGGGAGCGGATGATTATGTAACAAAGCCATTTAGTCCTTTGGCATTAATGGCTAGAATTCGTGCAATTACGCGCAGAGTTCATTCGGGTCCAATGGAGAAGATAGAGAAAGGCTTATTAGTGACGAAACATTTTCAAATCAGTAAGGAAAAAAGAGAAGTTTATTTGGATGGTGAGGCAATTACAAATTTAACACCGAAAGAATTTGACCTCCTATACTACTTTGTTCAACATCCAAAGCAAGTTTTCACAAGAGAACAGCTCCTTGATCGTGTTTGGGGTTATCAATTTTATGGGGACGAGCGAACTGTTGATGTCCATATTAAGAGACTAAGGAAAAAACTAGGTACAGATCACCAACCATTTTTCCATACTGTTTGGGGAGTAGGGTATAAATTTGATGAAACGATCCAAACCAGTGAAAATTAAGTATTTATATCAACAGCTCATTAGTCATATGGGCGTTCTTTTAGTTGCCTTCCTCATCATGAGTATTGTTTTTGCCCACTATGTTGAACGATTAGTGTACCAAAATACGGTTGATGAGCTCGTTTCTTATGGAGAAAATATTCTTAATGATATTACGAGAGGATCACGCTCTGTCTCAAATATTGTGAATGAGTATAGTTTGGTTTTGAAAGGGAGAAATATAAGCTTCAGTATTTTTGATCAAGAAGGAAGCCTTCTATATCCTAGTGGGAATTTACGACTTGTAGATGAAGTTCTCGATCAGATCGCTGAAGGGAAACCTCATGTTGTAAGAAATAGAATTAAACATTCCAATCAAGAAGTTACCTTAGTGGCACTACCATATATCATGAATGACACTTTAATTGGGGTAATCCTGTTAACGGCTCCTATAAGTGGCTCAAGAGAGATGATTAGTCAAATTAATCAATACCTATTCTTCACCGCTCTCTTGGCATTTGCGCTTGCGATTTTACCAAGTTGGCTCCTTTCGAAGGTTCACGTAAATCGGATAAAACGGATTCAGGAAGCAACTTCGATGGTATCTAAAGGGGATTACTCTGTCAATCTCCCCCCATCAAATTTTGATGAAATTGGAGAGCTTGCGCAGGATTTTAACCATATGGTGAAGAAGCTGAACACCGCCGCTGAGGAAATTGAAAGCTTAGAAAACCGCAGAAGGAACTTTATGTCAGATGTTTCCCATGAATTAAGGACGCCATTAACAACGATAAGCGGTGTAATTGAAGGTTTGAAAAATGGCATGATTGCGGAAGAAGAAAAAGAAAAAGGGATCAATTTAGTTAGTCAGGAAACAAAGAGATTGATTCGTTTAGTTAACGAAAATCTTGACTACGATAAAATTAGGTCCAATCAAATTAAGTTAAAAAAAGAAGACGTACAGTTACGAGAGGTTTTTGAAATTATTCAGGAGCAGCTTACGTTACAAGCTGCCGAGAAAAATAATCAGATTGAGATTAAAGTAGAGGAAGATGTTCGAATTCTTGCTGATTATGATCGGCTCATTCAAATTCTAATTAACATTACGAAAAATAGCATACAATTTACCGAAAATGGCCATATTTGCTTAAAAGGAAGAATGGAAAATAATCATACTGTGATCGAAATAGAAGATACGGGAATCGGTATCGATACGATGGAAATTGAAAAAATCTGGCATCGATTTTATAAAGCAGAAATTTCTCGAACCAATAATCCATACGGAGAATTTGGTTTAGGGCTCTCAATTGTAAAGCAGCTAATCCATCTTCATCATGGCTCCGTTGAAGTATTTAGTGAAAAAGGAAAAGGTACAAAATTTGTTATAAAAATTCCTTACAGATGAGTCCACTTCATAATTGCCTACTTCAAGTTAAAAAACGAATGTCCTTTTGACTTTTACATTATTTTAAGGAGTAAATGCGGACATAAATGATTATAAAACGTTATATTGTTCGTTTTTTAATTAGCGATGGTACATTATGCAATCGATTCAAATAAGCAATATAAAATTATTAATATGGAGTAAATCGTTTTGAGCATTCGGTGCGATATCGCGACGAGTGCTTTTTGCATTCCTCTATTGGCATTAGTGGACTCAAAGCAAATCAGAAGTTTATCCGACACATTTAGAAGGATTATGTATCAAAAGAGAAAAAGGACTAGATTTTTCTCGATTTATTCAGTTCTTCTTAAAAGTTTCGTCACTATTTGTTCATAATTACGGGATAAAATTTGCTTAAAGAGCTTGAGAGGTAGGAGGAATTGAAGATGGATGATTTGAACAAGAATGAGATCCAAGTAGTGGAGCAATCGGCTGCTCCTAAAGATAAAAAACCGAAGTCAAAACTAAAAGGTTTTCTCAGTATGGTAGCTGCGGGAGCAGTTGGTTCAGTTTTAACGATGACAGTTATACCGCAAACTGACTTTTTTCATGATTACTATCAGCCAGTTGCAGAAGGAAGTGAAAATGTTGCAGGTGCTGCGACACAAGGAAATGAAGTAAATATCATGCCGACATCTACAAACAATTCATCGGCTTCAGTTGCAGATATTGTTGACCAAACGGCATCTGCGATTGTAGGAATTATAAACAGACAACAGCAGAACAATCCTTTTTCGAGAACATCAGAGGTGGTGGAAAGCGGTTCTGGTTCGGGTGTGATTTTTAAGAAAACAGATGATGTTGCCTACATTGTGACGAACAACCATGTAATTGAAGGGGCATCAGAAATCGAAGTTTCGCTTCATAATGGTGAGAAAGTGACAGCTCAATTAATTGGTGCGGATGCACTCACCGATTTAGCTGTCTTGAAAATTGATGCAAAGTACGCAGATAATGTACTTTCATTTGGAGATTCTTCTACTTTAAGAGCAGGCGACCAAGTGCTAGCGATCGGTAATCCTCTTGGATTGGAATTTTCAAGAACAGTCACACAGGGAATTGTTAGTGCTGTAGATCGAAATATCGCCGTTTCAACTTCTGCTGGAGAATGGGAGTTAAATGTTATCCAAACAGATGCAGCTATTAACCCAGGCAATAGCGGGGGAGCTCTTATTAATTCACAAGGACAAGTAATTGGCATAAATAGTTTAAAAATATCTGAAAGTGGAGTTGAGGGATTGGGATTTGCGATTCCAAGCAATGATGTCGTTCCAATTGTAAATGAAATCATTGAATCAGGAAAAATTAGCCGCCCGTATATGGGAGTTAGTCTTGCCAGCTTAAATGAAATTCCTCCAGCTTATTACCAAAATCTCCCTGATGATGTGACCGGGGGTGTAATGGTGACATACGTGGACCCCAATTCGGCAGCTGCTGAAGCTGGTATTAAGGCACAGGATATCATAGTTTCAATTAATGAACAGAAAGTGGAAACTGCCAGTGAATTAAGAAAATATTTGTATACAGAGGCGAAAATTGGCGATGAGGTAAAACTGGAGATTTACAGAGAAGGGAAGCTAATCAAGGAAAAAATAACCTTGTCGAACAATATTCAAGCAAGTTGATGTACCAATAATAGATCTTTCGGAAAAAATGAAAGATCTTTCATATAAAATGGAGAGGCTAAGTTGAAAGAGCAGCTGGTTACCACCTTTCGACTTGCCTCTTTTTTATTAATAAGGAACGCTTTTAGCTGTCCCCTGTTCTGTACAGCTTTTGCAAAAAGATTGCTTTGATGCAGAAGCAATAGGGAGACTATTAAACATACTGTTGGCAATAAATAAGGTACTATGAATCACGACTCTCTTGTTTAAGCGTTTTTTTTACATCTTTTTTAAATTGCTGGAGTTCTTGCTGAAGTTCTTCTTTGCTTATATCAAGTGTTTCCATCACATCATGAAATGATTTTTTTTCTTTCTTGTAAGCAATGATTTCTTCTAGTGGTTTTTCACTAAGCTTAGCGAGGGCTGCTGCTCCAATTAAAAAACGCAAATGAAATCCATCTTTGATATATTTATCGATTTCCTCGTCTGTTTTATTGGCGTATTCCGCTAAGTATTTCTGCACCTCTTTTTCATTATTTTTAACGAAGGTTTCCCACTTCCGCATAGCGTCAATACGTTTAAATTCTTCCATATCAATTCCGAGCTGTTGAGCTGTTTTTTCCCAAGATTTCGTTTTATTGTATGAGTCAAGAACTTCATCGATGTTCTTGTCCGTTTTTTTACTTAATATGGCTGCCATGAAGATATCTTGTTTTGAATATCCCTGTTTCTTTAATTGTTCCGCCTTTTCATGCTCAATTAACTTATGATGATGTCCATGTTTATGGTCGAACTTATCAGGGGATGCATGAACAAGAGTAGATGATAGGCTACATGTTAAAGCAACAATAAGAAGTGCTGTTATTATTGTTATTTTTTTCATTAAACATTCTCTCCTTTATTTAAAGATAAATGAACCACGAAGTATATGGTAACCAAAATATGTAAAAAATATGAGAACTATTTTGTTTTTGTCAAAAAGGGAAAATCTAATTCTCGTTAGTGTTCCCTTTCACAATATTGCCATGAAATCAATCGTATCATTGCTAAATCTTATAGTATTCTTATAGTGAAAATATAATAGTTGGCTGGAGAATTGGAGAAGCCGCAAAAAACTGTCTGGGTGAAGTCTGTCTACCCATCAGGTTTTTTGCGGTTTCTTTTTTAATCGGGAACATATTACGCTGGCCTTATTAAATCAATAGGGAGGAAATGGCATGAGAAAAAAGATAGAAACACAAGTGATTGTAATTGGCGGCGGTGTAACAGGAGCGGGCGTACTTCGGGACCTGGCAGTCCGTGGAATTAAAGCAATCCTGGTCGAACAGCGTGATCTTGGTCATGGAACTTCCTCAAGAAATCACGGGCTCCTCCATTCAGGTGGCAGATATGCAGTTAGAGATGAAGAAGCGGCGATTGAAAGTTATCGGGAGAATATCATCCTAAAAAAGACAGTTCCTGGTTCGATCGAGCAAACGGGCGGCTTATTTGTGAAAGTACCAGAAGATGATGATGAATATGTGCAAAAATGGGTATCTGCCTGTGAAAAGGTTGGCATTCCCGTCAAGAATATCCCTCTTGAACAAGCGTTTCAGGATGAACCGTATTTAAGTAAAAAGATACAAGCTGTTTATTCAGTTCCAGATGGTTCAGTGGATTGTTTTACGCTAGTTGTTGATGTTGTAGCAGATGCAGTGGCAAGAGGAGCTAGGGCATTAACTTATCATGAAGTGATTGAAATAATGCGTGAAACAAACGGAGTGACTGGAGTAGTCGTCCGCAATCGTTATACTGGTGAAGAAATCGAAGTTCGTGGGGAGATTGTGATTAATGCTGCGGGACCATGGGGGGCTAACATGGCCGAAATGGCAGGAATATCCTTGCATTTAATCAACAATAAAGGGATGCTTGCTGTTCTTAATCATCGCTTTAACAGGCAAGTAATCAATCGTTTAAGGATGCCTGGTGATGCAGATATTTTTGTTCCGGCCCATAATGTAACGATCTTTGGAACAACAGGTGTTAATGTCAATGATCCGAACGATTTTAGCTTAGAGCGTCAAGAATTGGAAATGATGCTAGAGGAAGGGGTAGCGTTGGTTCCAGATTTGTTGAACATGCGTCTTATTCGAGCGTTTAGTGGTAGCAGACCCCTTTATCAAGAAACAACAGTTGCTGATACAAGTGGCCGCTCAGTTACGAGAGGAATCGCTTTGATAGATCATAAACAAAGGGATGGTGTCGATGGTTTTATTACCATTACTGGTGGAAAGCTGACAACCTTCCGCTATATGGCGGAAAAAACAGTCGATATTGTTTGTGAAAAAATGAATATTGCTGCTCGTTGTACGACAGATGAGGAGATCGTTCCTCACCGAGATGCACAAAGTTTTTTTAAAGAGGTTGATATGGCTCCCGCTGCGAAGCATAAATTATTTCATTGGGCAGGAACAAAAGCAGCAAAGATTGAGCGATCATTAAAACAACGTCCAATTGATCGGACTGTTATTTGTGAATGTGAACAAGTGACATGGGCTGAAATTGAATCGACGTTGACCGCTGATAGTCCCTTTAATTTAGGAGATATTCGCAGAAGAACACGTTTAGGAATGGGACCTTGTCAAGGAACATTTTGCAGTTACCGGGCGGCAGCGGTAGCGGTGGAAAAAAATGCAGCCACTTCGGAACAAGCAGCCTGGGCATTAAACGATGCACTCAATGAACGTAAAAAGGGAATGACCGTTGTCGCGACAGGTGAGACGGCCAAACAAGCACTGTTAATGGAGACGATTTACAACGTTTCATTACGTCTAAAGGAGGGGGCAGATCAACATGTATGATGAAATTATTGTAGGACAGGGGTTAACTGGCCTATTAACGGCCATTTGGAGTCGAGAAGAAGGAAAAAAAGTTGCTTTAGTGTCTACCGGTTTGGGCAAGATTTTTCAGTCAGCAGGCGTATTCGATATACTTCCAGGGGAAGATGGTAAATTTGCAGATTTAATGACGAAATATAAGTTGGATACACACTCACGTTTAACGATAAGTGAGGCTGCGAAAAAGTACTTTCAGTTAACAGAACGAATTGGTTACCCCTATCAAGGAGGTATAGAGACACCTATAACAATAATTACCGGATCGGGTCATCTTAAGGAAACGGCATTCTATCCAGATACGATTAAACCGATTCCTGAGCAGGGTCATGTGGTTATCGTTGGTTTTGAAGAGGTAGTGGATTTTCTTCCAAAGTATGTGAAAGGGAATTTACAAAAAAGCCGGCCAAGTTTACATGTAGATACGATGACAGTATCACTTGGAAAAGGTTCTTCAAGAACAATGTCACAACTTGATGCAGCATATTTATTGGATCAGGAAAAAGTGTGCCAGCATGTTCTTGATCAAATCAAGATAAAAATGGCGGATAAAAAAATAGCAAAGGCGGAGCTATTTATTTTTCCGGCCGCATTAGGGTTTAATAATTGGCGGAAAGTATTGGAACAAGCAACGATCCAATTGCAGGCTGCGATAACGGAAGCACCGGGAATGCCGCCCAATGCGACAGCAATTCGCTTGCATGATAAATTAAAAAAAGAAGCCATAAAGCTTGGGGTAAGATTTTATGAAAACACGACCATCATCGGTGCAAAAGTCAAGGATAGTAAAGTTCAATCAGTGATCACAAAAGCGAATTTAGAAATAAAATCAGAGAGTTATGTGATTGCAACCGGTGGGATATTAGGTGGTGGAATAGAGAAAACAGCTACGGGCTATAAAGACAAAGTATTGGGAATTGACCTTGATCAACATGGCCGCTACACGAACTGTCCAGAAAATGTATGGTTAGTTGGGGCCAGTAACGGAATGAACGTGACACAATATGGAATAACTGGCGGTGTCTATTCCATTTTATCATGCTATGAAACGTATACAGCACGTAAACAGCGTATGAAGTTAGGAGGGCTCCAACATGCATAATTATAATTTGCTAGACCGTTCATTTGATGCCTGCCTCAAGTGCCATGCTTGTACGGCAACTTGTCCTGTTTCAAGTGTTTCCCTTGAGTTTGGGGGACCAAAGCATTTGGGACCAGAATTAAAAAGACTAACTGATAATCAACAAGTCATTGATGACAAGCGAATTGAATTATGCACCCTTTGTGGGAATTGCGATATATCCTGTCCGGAGAATGTCCATGTTTCTACTCTAACGGCATATGCGAAGGCGATTCATGCAGATATTGAAGGAACAAAGCTTCGCGATCATGTTTTAAGCAATGCTGAATTAGTTGGTGTGGCTGCATCAGCTTTTGCCCCCATTACCAATGTGGCGATGACAATGAAGCCTGTTCGTCAAGTGATGCAAATGGTGCTGGGCATTCCTGCTGAACGAAAGTTTCCACAGTATCGTTTTAACAATTTTAAACGTAAATATAAAAAAACAACTTCAGAGACAAAGAGAAAGGTAGCTTACTTTGTTGGTTGCTATGCAACCTATAATGCTCCTGAAGTGGCAGATTCATTTGTTGAAGTCATGAAACATAACGGAATTGAAGTGGCGGTACCAAAACAGAAATGTTGCGGTGTACCAATGTTTGCAAACGGTAAGATGGAGCAAGGACTTAAGAATGCCAATTATAATATTGAAAGTTTATTAGAGTACACAAGGCAAGGTTATGATATTGTTTTAACTTGCACGAGCTGCACCTTTGCTTTTAAAAAGGAGTATGTGAATTATTTACAATCGGCAGATGCACAAGAGCTAGCAAAGCATGTCTATGATGCTGACGAGTATTTGCGCATGCTTAAAGAAGCCGGTGAATTTAATTCAAACCTTGCACCAATGAGTGACAGGGCGGGTTATTATGCTCCTTGTCATATGAAGGGTCAGGGGATTGGCAATCCAGCTATGGATATTCTTGGACTTATTCCTGGCTATGAAATTCAAGATGTAGCAGCCGGCTGCTGTGGCCAATGCGGCACTTTTGGATTTAAAGAAGAGAAATACGATATTTCTATGAAAATAGGAAAGTCAATGTCTGAAGCAATTGCTGATGCAGATGCTGATTATACAGTAACAGAATGCGGCATGTGCAGAAATCAATTAGAACAACTTACGACAAAAAATGTCAAACATCCAATGCAAGTTCTCGCGCAATCCTATGCAAAGAATCTCGAAGAAAGCGCAATTGCTTCTTCAAAATAACAGTGTAAAGAGTTTGGAAAAGGGTCAAATCCTCTTATTTATTCGAGGGTTTGCCTCTTTTTTTAAATCTCAAAAAGAATGAAAAAAGCAATGATTTAAATAAAACAGATAAACAAGTTGTTTATCTTCCTTGTTGAAAAATTGTCACATTATAGCGTTAAATTACTAATAGGAATTGTTGACAACGCTTTCAGACATTCTTTATACTTTAGTTACAAGTTAATGCAATTGTGACGGAGATAAGGAGACTCACACAGCCCCTATTTTATGATAGGATGTACTGGTGTGGCTCCTTTTTTTCTTCGTCGAAGTAAACCGATTACAATTTGATAGATGAGGAGAGGAAAAGATGACACAATTTGTTGGAGAGATTGTTGGTACCATGATTTTAATTGCATTTGGTGCCGGAATTGGGGCTGGTTCTTCTTTAGAAAAGTCCTATTCAAAAAATGCAGGATGGATAGTAACAACACTAGCATGGGGACTTGCTGTAACAATGGGTGTGTTTGCTGTTGGTTCTGTTAGTGGGGCCCATTTAAACCCTGCTGTGACGGTTAGTTTAGCTATAACCGGAGATTTTCCATGGGCGGATGTCCCTAGTTATATCATTGCTCAATTTATTGGAGCAATATTAGGGGCAACTCTAGTATTTTTACACTACTTGCCGCATTGGAAAGAAACAAAGGACCAAGGTACAAAATTAGGGGTATTTGCAACTTCACCAGCAATTCCGCATACTTTTTCAAATTTGTTAAGTGAGATTATTGGTACTTTTATGCTTGTGCTTGGGTTATTATTTATAGGAGCAAATAATTTTACTGAAGGATTAAATCCACTAGTTGTCGGCTTACTCATCGTTGTAATCGGAATGTCTTTAGGCGGATCAACAGGTTATGCAATTAATCCTGCCCGTGATCTTGGTCCAAGAATTGCTCACGCAATCCTCCCGATACCTGGGAAAGGTGATTCAAACTGGAAATACTCATGGATTCCAGTAGTTGGTCCACTTTTAGGTGGTAGCATAGGAGCCGTGTTTTATCAAGCGGTTTTCTTAGGAAAAATCACTTCTGCTTTATGGATTGTACTAGCGATTACCGCAGTTATTCTAATCATTGCTTATTTTGCAAGCAAAAAACAATCTAATGTTGTTAATGAAACGAATCAAGTAGCTTAAATCAAATGGGGGAATTGACAATGGAAAAATTTATCTTATCTTTAGATCAAGGAACTACAAGCTCTCGGGCAATATTGTTTAATAAAAAGGGAGAAATCCATTATACTGCACAAAAGGAGTTTACACAGCATTTTCCGAGTCCAGGTTGGGTAGAGCATGATGCGAAGGAAATTTGGAGTTCTATTTTATCGGTAATTGCTGGAGCTCTTTCCGAGTCCAATGTTAAGCCGGAACAGATCGCAGGGATCGGAATCACGAATCAACGTGAAACAACGGTTGTATGGGATAAAGAAACAGGAATACCAATTTATAATGCAATTGTTTGGCAATCAAGACAAACGAGCGACATTTGTGAAGACTTAAAAGAAAAAGGGTATGTTGATTTATTCCGTAATAAAACTGGGTTGCTAATTGACGCTTATTTTTCCGGAACGAAGGTAAAATGGATTCTAGATCATGTAGAAGGTGCACGTGAGCGGGCAGAGCGCGGAGAACTTTTATTTGGTACGATTGATACATGGTTAATTTGGAAGTTATCAGGTGGCAGAGCACATGTTACTGATTATTCGAATGCATCGAGAACGCTCATGTATAATATTCATGAGTTAAAGTGGGATGAGGAGTTATTAGAAATCCTTGATGTTCCGAAAGCAATGCTTCCGGAAGTGCGCCCATCCTCTGAAGTTTACGGTTATACCATTGATTATCATTTCTTTGGAAAAGAGGTGCCGATCGCCGGAGCGGCAGGAGATCAGCAAGCTGCTTTATTTGGTCAGGCATGTTTTGAAACAGGAATGGCAAAGAATACTTATGGAACAGGCTGCTTCATGCTAATGAATACAGGAGAAAAGGCGGTTAAATCTGAACATGGCCTTTTAACAACGATTGCTTGGGGACTAAATGGAAAAGTTGAATACGCTTTGGAAGGAAGTATTTTTGTTGCTGGTTCAGCGATTCAATGGCTGCGTGATGGTTTGAGAATGTTAAAGAATGCTAAGGATAGTGAGGAGTACGCAACAAAGGTTGCCTCAACGGACGGTGTATACGTGGTACCGGCATTTGTGGGCTTAGGAACTCCTTACTGGGACAGCGATGTTCGAGGAGCGGTATTCGGTTTAACTCGTGGAACGTCGAAAGAGCATTTTGTAAGAGCGACATTAGAATCGCTCGCTTATCAAACGAAGGATGTATTGTCAGCAATGGAAGCAGACTCAGGAATTGTCTTGAAAAAGTTTCGTGTTGATGGCGGAGCGGTAAAAAATAATTTCTTAATGGATTTCCAAAGTGACTTGTTGAATGTTTCAGTTGAGAGACCTATTGTCAATGAAACTACTGCTCTTGGAGCAGCTTATTTGGCAGGGCTAGCTGTTGGTTATTGGGAAAGTCAAGAAGAAATTGCCAAGCAATGGGCAGTAGATCGAAAGTTTGAACCAACGATGGAAGAGGAAAATCGCGCAGAGCTATATGATGGATGGAAAAAGGCAGTAAAAGCAGCAATGGTTTTTAAATAAGAGTTAGATGGCCCTGTCAAAAAGTCGGTTACTACGGCTTTTTGACAGGGCTTTTTTATAAGAAAAGAAAAAGCCATTTCTAGCTATGCTAAAAATGGCTTTTCCCCATCAACAAATCCTCAGCCTTAACTCTATGAATCTATGAGACGATGGAGGAATTGGTTAAGGGAAATTGTTCGATATTCCCCTGTTCTTCTATTTTTCGTGTGACTTCAATATATTTGATGTGATGGTCTTCCATTTCTATGATTTTAAAGGAATAGGACTCAATCTCAATCGTGTCACCTTCTTGGGCTTCATAATTTTCTGTTAAGATCCAGCCCCCAATGGTATCGACATCTTCATCATTAATATTAAGGTTAAACAATTCATTCACTTCACTTACGAGAACTTTGGAATCAAGGATGTAATGGTCATCAGTAATCTTACGCACTTCAGATACTTCATCCATATCGAATTCGTCGCGAATTTCTCCGACAATTTCTTCGATGATATCTTCTACCGTAACAAGACCTGATGTTCCCCCATATTCGTCCATTAGAATGGCCATGTGGATCCGCTCTTTTTGCATTTTAATTAATAAATCTCCGATAGGAACCGTATCAATCACGCGGATGATCGGGCGAATATAAGATTCCAATGTTTGTGAAGCTATTTCAGGGTGATTTAATAAATCAGTCATGATTTCTTTTAAGTTCACTAATCCAATAATATGGTCTTTATCGCCATCAATGATAGGGTAGCGCGTAAACTTTTCTATATACATGACTTCCAAGAACGTTTTTATCGTATCATCTTTTGATAATGATACAATTTCGGTTCGGGGAACCATAATTTCTTTGGCAATACGATCGTCAAATTCAAAAATTTTATTTACATACTTAAACTCAGATTGGTTAATCTCACCACTTTTATAACTTTGAGACAGAATTAGTCTTAGTTCTTCCTCAGAATGCGCCTCTTCGCTCTCCTTAGCAGGTTTTAATCCAAACCAACCGACAATGATTCGAGCTGCACCGTTTAAAGTCCAAATAAATGGATAGAACAAGCGGTAAAACCAAATAAGTGGTCTCGCCACAACTAACGTGACTTTTTCGGCTTTACGGATCGCTACGGTTTTTGGAGCAAGCTCACCAACCACTACATGGAGAAACGTAATAAACAAGAAAGCTATCGCGATAGAAACAGCGTGGGATAGAGTTGAAGGAATATTGAACTCCAAAAATAGTGGAGTGAGCATTTTAGCAATGGTAGGTTCTCCTAACCAACCAATTCCTAAAGCTGTAACGGTAATCCCAAGCTGACAAGCCGATAAGTATTCATCAAGATGAGTGATGACTTTTTTGGCAGCGACTGCACTTTTGCTCCCTTCGTCAATTAACTGTTCTACTCTTGAGCTCCTTATCCTAATGATCGCAAATTCTGAAGCGACAAAAAATGCCGTTAAAGCAATCAAAATGGCTAATAAAACCAAGTTAAATATGTCCAAATAAATTTCCTTATCTCGTCACAAACGAGTAAGGAGTCACCTCCCAATAAATTCAAAAATATAGTCTAGCCTGTTAATTCGGAAAGGGACTTTAATAACACTTCTCCTTCTGTATTGAGTAACTTGGAGTAATTCTCTGCTTGGCCAGCTTCAAGATTTTCGATCAATGGTATGAGAACGTTTAAATCGATCTGAAGCTGTTTCATTTGTTGGGTGACAGAAAGAATATGTTTTTTTAGTTCCCCTTCTTGCACTTCTTTTATTTTTTTAATCTCTAGTTTTCTCTTAATCTCTTCAAGTGGAATATGAAGACCTTTGCATTCTTCAATAAATCTTAAATCCTCTAAAGCTTGTTCTGTGTAAATTCGATAATTGGATTTTGAGCGTTGAGCTTTCAAGAGTCCAATACTTGTATAATAATCGATCGTTCTTTTTGATACATTTGCTAAACTTGCTAGTTCGCCAATGCGATACAATGCCCCATCATATCACCTCAATCTATTTCTATAATATATGATTATAAATGATGCAAAACCATACAGTCAAACGTTGTGGTTGCCCAAAAATAAGTTACCTTTAGTTTATTATAAATTGGAAGGAATATGAATAATTCTTTTATGATTTGTTTGAAAATACAAAAAAATCTGTTAAAAAATAACAGAGTAAGAGAACAAGTAACAATTTGAAAAAGCATTATTTACTAATCCACTCTCTTGCAAGCATGCTGTACATTCGTAAATGGTGAAAGTGGCCATTTAAGTTTTCACCGTCTCGAACGAAACCTTCATACGTAAAACCAAGTCTTTCTGGAATCGCGCGGCTTTTTAAATTCTTTTCACCACAGCGGATTTCTATTCGATTTAGCCCTAATTCAAAGAAACTATAATTTAGAACAGCGTGAACAGAGCGTGTCATAATCCCTTTTCCTCCTGCATCTTCTGCCAAAAAGTAGCCGATAGATGTTTGACGATTATACCAGTCAATATATTGTGAGCCGATATTTCCTACTAACCGACCTTTGTATCGAATCCCAAGGCTAAATCCATTATGGTCACTTAATTGCATGAGCCAGAAGGAGATAAGCCCTTGGGTTTGTATAGGAGATAAAATTTCATTAACCCATGGGAGCCACCTTTTTAAGAATGTTCTATTTTGATCAATTAGGTGAAAAAACTCCTCTGCATGTTGGAGTTGAAGCAATTGCAGTTCAATTTCATTGTCCACTTTCATTGTAAACATACTTTCCCTCCTTTTGTATGACTATCATATGCGGCGTTTTGAAAAAGAAAAATCTTTGAACGGAAAAAAGTTCAAGAAATTTACATATTAACTTAATCAATAAGTTTTATAGGTATGTGGTGAAGGTTTAAATACTTTTGTTTCGTCATAAAGATGTTGTTTTTTGACTCACTTTCTCTCTGATTCTATGGAGCGCTGTGAGCTCAGGGAATCAGAACCCTTTTTTGGCGAACTAAAAGGCGTGAGAAGTCAAGATTTCACACGAAATGAGCCAACGAAATTCGTTAGCTCAACAATATGGTTTTTTAAGGTTATTTTTTTACGTGCTAGCGCTGTGATTTTTCACACTGTTGAAACAGATAAATCATGCTATAACGAAAGAGAATCATTCTCAATTAATCGAAGTTAGGTGATGAAAATGCTAGCAAGCCTGAAAATAGGCAAACGTGTAAAAATTATTGATACGTCGGGAACAGATCGTTTAGTTCGAAGACGTTTACTCGACCTAGGAATTACAGAAGGATCGGAAGTTTGTATTAAATGTAAAATGCCTTTTGGTGGACCATTTATGCTTGAATCTTGTGGACAATGCGTTGGTATTCGGCGACGCGAAGCACAAACAATAAAGGTGGAAGAATTATAATGGATATTGCATTATTAGGTAACCCGAACACAGGAAAAACCTCAATGTTTAATAATCTGACTGGTTCCTATGAGTACGTGGGAAATTGGAGCGGGGTAACTGTTGAGAAAAAAGTTGGCCTTTTAAAAAAAGGGACAGCCTCTCTTATCGATTTGCCCGGTGTGTATTCATTGAATCCGCTTTCGAAAGATGAGGGGGTTGTAACCCATTTTTTGCTCCACGATTCTTTTGATCGAATGCTCAATATTGTAGACGCTTCCCAATTAGAACGAAATTTACATTTAACAATTCAACTTCTTGAGTTTGGTCGACCTTTAATTATTGCCCTTAATATGGTGGATGTTGCGTCTAAACGAGGAATTGAAATTGATGTCGAAAAGTTAGCTTCACAATTAGGAACGAGTGTCGTACCTGTTATTGCCAGAACTGGCAGAGGCTGTGACGAGCTTACTGAATTTGTTACGACGATTGAATCACCATCGATTACTAGCTTTACAGTATCGTATGGGGAAGAAATGGAACGAGCAATCGAGAGATTAGCACGAATGCTTGAAGGAAAGGTGAACCATTCTGTGAGATGGTTGACTCTTCAATTATTAGAAGGAAATCATTATGTGAAAGCATATTTACAAAGCTTTATCGGCAAGGAAGAATTAGAAGTCTTTATACATGATACTTCAAAAGCAGTCCTTTCTAATGTTGAAGAAAAAACAATTGACCACTTTATTTATCGCAAAAGACAAGCAGCGATCGGAGCGCTGTTAAGAAACTCGACGTATACGGAGCAAGAAAATAAACAGCCGTTATCAGAAAAAATCGATGCAGTTATAACAAACAAATGGTTAGGACTCCCTATTTTCTTTGTTGTAATGTATTTTTTATTCATGCTAACTTTTGATTGGCTTGGATTTCCGCTTTCCGACATGTTAGATGGGATTATATCAGGACCGATTACGAATGGACTAGAGAGCTTTTTATCCTTGATAGGTGCATCTTCGTTTATTCATGCTCTGGTGCTTGATGGCGTTGTTGCTGGAGTAGGGGGAGTTCTTGTTTTCGTGCCACAAATATTCATCCTCTTCTTTTTTATTTCGTTATTAGAGGATTCTGGCTATATGGCTCGTGTTGCTTTAGTAATGGATCGGTTAATGGAACATGTTGGAATGAATGGAAAAGCTTTTATTCCAATGATGATTGGTTTTGGGTGCAATGTTCCAGGTGTTATGGCCGCAAGAACGATCGAAACTCCTAGAGAGCGAATGCTTACAGTATTGCTCACACCATTGATGTCCTGTTCAGCTCGTTTACCAGTTTACGCTTTATTTGTCGGTGCTTTTTTTGTCTCCCACAAAGCATTGATCGTACTATCACTTTATATTCTTGGGATTGTTGTAGCACTCATTTTAGCTAAAGTATTTTCAACGACTATTTTAAAAGGTGAAACTTCATTTTTTGTGATTGAACTTCCGCCATATCGAATTCCCCAAGGAAAGGCACTCTGGAAGAGCACATGGGAAAAAGGGAAGGGATTTGTTAAGAAAGCAGGTACCTTTATATTTGCTGGATCGGTTCTCATTTGGCTACTGTCTTATGCAGGGCCACAAGGTTTGAACGTGGAGATGGACGATAGCTTTTTGGCTATGATTGGCGGCTTATTTGCTCCGCTGTTGGCACCATTAGGGTTTGGAACATGGCAAGCAGGAGCTTCACTATTAACAGGCTTTTTAGCAAAGGAAGCAATTATATCAACGATGAATATTATATATTTTGTACCAGATGAGGCAAGCTTACAAGGGCTCCTAATCAATAGTTTTTCACCTGTTGCAGCATACAGCTTTATGGTATTTATTCTTCTTTATATTCCTTGCTTAGCAACTGTTGCGACAATAAAAAAAGAAACCGGCTCTTATAAATGGACAGGTTTTTCAATGGGGTATGCGTTGCTAATCGCCTATTTACTTTCATTTCTTATTTACCAAATAGGCACTCTATTAGGTTTTTAGACAAGAAGGATTGCTCATTTATTCACTAGGCTTAGTTAACCGGAATTGTTGAAAAACAATTTTTGGTATTTTTGAGTAAAACCTGGGAGCTTCGCACATCTTTCAGTATCCTGAAAAATCAGAGAGAAAAAGAGTTAAAAATCAACACTGACATATTTTAAAAAGCAAATCACTTAAATGGAAGTTTTCATGAGATTTATTCAATCGATATGGGAAGGCGGAACAATAATGGTAAACTTCATTATTGGCGGATTTATTTTTGGATATGCGTTCTGGGCGCTTTGGAAATTTATTAATAGAGCGAAGCGAGGGAAATGTGCAAGCTGTGAGCTCAAAGAGACTTGTTCAAGTGAATCATGCTGCGAAGGTACTAATAAATAGTAAATTATCAGTAGTTTTCCTTGAATAGTTCGTCTTTCATCTTTATAATATATGTATAAAGTGTAAATTTACACCAATTATACATGAGGGAATGACAATAGGTGACACGTGAAGAAATCATTTTAAAAGTATCTGAGAAATTAAGGCTTATTCGCACAGAGGCAGGATATACCCAAGATAAAATGGCAGAAATTATCGGTGTCTCGAAAAAAACATTAGTGCAAATTGAAAAGGGAAGAGTGTATGCCAATTGGCCAACGGTTGTGACGATTTCCGCCCTTTTCAGAGAAACTGAAACTGTTCAATACTTGTTTGGCAACGAACCCCTTGAAGTATTAGAGACGGTTGCGCGCGATGGAATCGATTATCGCAAGGAAAAAACATTAGGAGGTAAAATTTGGTGGAGAGAGGTTGCCAAAAAAAATGGTTTCATCCTCCAGCAAAATATTCTTAGCCAACATTATCGAATTCTCGATGACGAGTATTTTCGCATTTTCAGCAGCATGGATGAAGAGGCATCTTTAGAAAGATTTAATGAATTGGCGAAGGAATAATCTTTCAGTCTCAAGGCTGAGAATGAAACCATCAACAGGCTCTTAAGAGCGTGAAAACTCTCCCGTAGTATAGAGATATAAATATTACGAATGGGAGAAAAAAATGAAAAAATTTAAAGAGATCTTTCAAAATCGAAACTACTTACGATTGTTTTTGGCACATTTCACTTCACAGCTTGGAAGCACAATTGGATTAACGGCATTTATGTTTTATTTATTGGATCGATTTTCCGATCAGCCTGCTTATGCGTCCATAACGGAACTTATGTATTCGTTGCCTACATTAGCTGTCTTCTTTATTGTCGGGGTTTTAGCTGATCGCATGGATCGACAAAAAATTGCTTATTATTGTGATTGGATCAGCGCTCTTTTATCGCTAACATTGATGGTTACCATTTATCTAGGTTGGATGCCGCTTATTTTTGCTGTGCTATTTCTGCGAAGTGCTGTCCAGAAGTTCTTCTATCCAGCAGAACATGGAATGGTGCAAGGGATTCTTAAAAAAGATGATTATACAACAGCTGCCGGGTTAAATCAGCTTGTGATGAGTCTTTTTATGTTATTTGGCAATGGTTTCGGAATTTTTGCCTACTGGACTGTTGGGGTTTATGGGGCTCTAGTTATTGATGTGTTATCATTTTTAATCAGCGCATTGTTAATCCGGGCTTGTAAAATAGACGATATTGTCAAAATGCCTAACGGAAAGCATCGAATCAAGGATTTAAGTAGAAAGATGATGCTGGATGATTTCAAATCGGGTTTCTTTTATATTTTGAAGAATAAGCTTTTAAGAACACTATTAATCGGTTTCTTTGTCTTTGGTGTTGTAAATGGTGGTTTTTCCGTTATGCCTGTCTTCATGCTTAAATATAAACTTGCGCCTGAGTTATATGAACAATTTTCGATCATCATTGGGGTTGTCTTCGGTACAGGCATCATAATTGGGAGTTTTATTGCTTCGGTTCTGAGTCAAAGAATAAAGCTCTATCAGCTAATTATTTATGGATTAATTGTTACAGGTGGCTTCGTTATCTGTTCCTCTGTTCCCAATAATCTTATCTGGTTTATGGTCATTATTTTTATTTCATCTATAGGCTTACCTCTTATCAATATTGGTATTGGAGGTTGGATGCCAAGCATTGTTGATCCGAAAATGATGGGAAGGGTGCAAGGGTTGATTACGCCGCTGATGATGTTATCCCAGTCGTTAACTTTAGGTTTTATCACCATCACCTTTCCAAAGCTGTTATCGATTGAAGCTTTATATTGGCTAGTTGGAAGTTGTCTTATCATCGTGGGTATTTTTTATTTATGCACTCTTCCGAAATATTCAAGTGAGCATGAGCAAAGCAGTATGATTTCTGAGGCAAAGGAAACTGGTTCTTAAAAAAATCCTAGTATAGGATTTTTTTTTTGAAATTTGAACCCATTCTTTCATCACGATCGTATGTAATGTTGGAGATGAAAAAAACTTTTTAACGATACAAAGCATCGCGTAGGGGTGCAGCGTATTTACGGCATTTTTCACACTCCAATCCAGTCATGATTGGAGTGTGAAAAGAGCCTTTCTCAAGGAAAGCTAAGGGAATGATGAAAATGGGTAGGCTTAAGCAATTATTATTATTGATTACGGTCGTCGGGCAGTTTCTTGGAATCGTTATGCTTTTTTTTAATGTAGCAGCCGCTGTCCTTATTTTTATTTTGCAAGGAGTAGCGATCTTGGCCATCTTTATCGTATTAATTGTCGAAAGAATAAAAGAGAAAGAGGAGGACGATGAAAATGATTATCGTAACTACTGATTTTGTACCAGGAAAAGAAGTAAAGGAACTTAAAGGGTTTGTACGTGGCAATACGATTCAATCGAAGCATATTGGAAAAGATATTTTGGCTGGATTAAAAACAATCGTTGGTGGAGAAATTGGTGAGTATACACAAATGATGGATGAGGCCCGTCAAAAAGCAATTGGGCGTATGGTTGAAGATGCAAAGGAAAAGGGTGCAAATGCCATCATTGCTATGAGGTTAGAGAGCTCAACTGTGATGCAAAATGCCTCTGAGATTATTGCATATGGAACAGCTGTTTACGTTGAATAGGCTAGTGATTTTTTAGAAAAATGAGAATTGACTTTTAATATTTGAGATGTTAAGCTAACAAAGTGGAAAAAATATGAAAAGGCAGGAGGTTACGAAAATGATGACAATGAGTGAACGACAAATATTAACTAAATACAACTATAACGTAACCACCCTTAACATTTGAACCTTTAACTATTATTTTTAAAATTAAAAGGCACTGGTCTACGTTTTCCTGTAGCGTGTGCACTTATATGAGAAAAGGCATGTCTCACTAGATCGATATGCCTTTTTTTTGATCCATTAACCTAATAAAAATGGTCGGAGTTATCAGGGCATCATTTTTTTCATTCTCAAAACACGGAACAATGATGTTCAAGAGAATTTTCGATAGTGAACGAGGAAATTCTTTTCTATAAATTTAAAAGGGCTTTGTTAAACAATGTTGATGATGGTATCTACGAATCAGAAGAAAAGCAAAAATCATCAGCGTCATGATAGCAAGGCTAAAGAATAAGGAGGAATGAACATGTTACAAATTATCAGAATGGTATCTACGGTGGAGCTTGAAGGCGGTTAGTGAAAAAACGGACAGATGAAAGGAGAGTGTTTTTTTGTTCTCTATACTCAAGAAGTTAAGCTGGTTTTTTAAAGAAAATTGGAAAAGGTATACAGTGGCGATTGTATTGCTTATTTTCGTCGGAATATTGGATGTTATGCCCCCACGATTAGTAGGTATGGCGATTGATGATATGCATGTTGGAAGTATGACCGGAGAAAAGATTTTTCAGTACATCGGCATCTTTATTTTAATTACAGCAGTATCCTATGGTGTTACGTATATTTGGATGTATCAGCTTTTTGGCGGAGCCTATCTTGTTGAGAGGAAGCTGCGTTCACGATTTATGAGCCATTTATTAAAAATGACCCCTACTTTTTTTGAAAAGAATCGAACAGGCGATTTAATGGCGCGGGCAACTAATGACCTAAAGGCCATTTCAATCACTGCTGGGTTTGGAATTTTAACTTTGATTGATTCCAGTATTTTCATGCTGACAATTTTATGTACGATGGCTATTTTGGTGAGCTGGAAGTTAACATTGGCAGCGATACTTCCCTTGCCAATTATGGCTTGGTTAATGAAAGTATATGGAGATCGAATTCATAAAAGGTTTACGGAAGCTCAAGATGCTTTTGGTGAACTTAATGATCGCGTTTTAGAATCTGTAGCAGGTGTAAGAGTGATTAGGGCATATGTTCAGGAAAGGGCAGATGAAAAAAGATTTCACTCTTTAACAGAAGATGTTTATCAGAAAAATATTAAGGTAGCAAAGATTGATTCCTTGATTGATCCGACTATTCATATTTTAGTGGGATTGAGTTATATTATTGGTCTTGGTTATGGTGCCTATCTCGTTTTTCATCAAACGATCACGTTAGGAGACCTTGTTTCATTTAACGTTTACTTAGGAATGCTTATTTGGCCAATGTTTGCTATAGGAGAATTGATAAATGTCATGCAAAGAGGGAATGCCTCACTGGATCGAGTGGAGGAAACATTGGCTTATGAGCAAGATGTGAAAAATCCAATTAATCCGGAGGAAGTGAACGATCCAGAAACGATAACATTTAATGAGGTAACATTCCAATATCCATCTTCTAAATTTGCAAATTTGACGCAAATTCAGGTGAGTATGAAGCGAGGGGAAACTTTAGGAATCGTTGGGAAAACTGGAAGTGGAAAAACAACTTTTATTAAGCAGCTTTTACGTGAATATCCAAGCGGTTCAGGTGAGTTATCAGTAGCAGGAATTTCTTTGGATCAGCAGAGATTAGAAAATACAAGGGAATGGATTGGCTACGTTCCTCAAGATAATTTCTTATTTTCTAAGTCTGTTAAAGAGAATATTCTTTTTGGAAAAAAAGGTGCAACGGAGGAAGAACTGAAGAAAGCTATTGAGTTAGCTGATTTTCAGAAAGATGTAGAAATCTTGCCAGAAGGGCTAAATACTTTAGTAGGTGAAAAGGGAGTCGCTTTATCTGGAGGGCAAAAGCAAAGAATTTCTATTGCGCGCGCACTAATAAAAGATCCTGAAATTTTGATTCTTGATGATTCATTATCTGCGGTTGATGCGAAAACAGAACAAAAGATTATCGATAATATCCGTCAAGAACGTTCTGGAAAAACAACGATTATAAGTACACATCGAATGTCAGCGGTACAACACGCGGATCGCATTATTGTTCTGGACAACGGCAAAATTATGGAAGAAGGGACACACGAACAATTACTAAAGCAAAATGGTTGGTATAAAGAACAACATGATAGGCAGCTTGTTCAATCGGCGATAGAAGGGAAGGTGGTTTCATCATGAAAACAACAGGAAGACGATTAGTCGACTATGCCCTTTTATATAAAAAAATGATTGTTGCTGCTTTATTGATGCTCACTGTCGCAGTTGCGGCCGATTTATCTGGTCCCTTCATTGCCAAACACTTAATCGATAATCACGTACTAGGAATTGAATCGAGATGGATGCAGACGGAAAGTGGGAGAGATGCAGTCGAGTATAGGGGGCATTTCTATAAAAGAGAAGAATATTTTGAGGAAAATGAAACGAAGCTGGAAAGTGCTCGTATTCTTCAGGTTAATCGAAGCTTTGTTTTTATTGAAGGAGATATTGAATTCGATGGGGAACGTTCTTTTCAAGATGGGCTGCTAACCATTCGTAACGGTGAGGACACTGCAACATATGATGCGCTGATGCTCAACGGAAATGAACTACTGCAATTCTACATGCCTGAAGTACCAAGGATGTTGAAATTATTAGCTTTCTTTTTTGGCTTGCTTATCGTAGCAGCTTTCTTTCAATACGGTCAGCGGTATGTATTGCAGAAAACGGCTAATCGTATTATTCAAAAAATGAGGGAGGATGTCTTTGCACAAATTCAAAGGCTGAGAATTCAATATTTTGACAATCTCCCGGCAGGAAAAGTAGTGGCGAGGATAACCAATGATACAGAAGCTATTCGAGAGTTGTATGTCACGGTGCTTTCAACCTTTTTTACAAGCATGATTTATATAAGCGGAATTTATGTGGCTCTCTTCATTTTAAATGTGAAATTGGCACTTATATGCTTGCTCCTCATTCCGATTTTATACGCATGGATCATTCTTTATCGCAAGTATGCTTCACAGTATAATCGAGTAATACGTTCGCGGAATAGTGATATTAATGGAATGGTCAATGAATCCATTCAAGGGATGAATGTGATTCAAGCGTTTAATCGTGAGCAGGAAATTCAGGCAGAATTTGAAAAGTTGAATCATGAACATTTCACATTTCAAAATAAGCTTCTTAATTTAAACTCATTAACGTCTCACAACTTAGCTGGTGTACTACGTAATATCGTGTTTGTCGCATTTATTTGGTATTTCGGGGGCGAGTCGCTCAGTGCCTCGTCCGTCATTTCCCTCGGGATGCTGTATGCGTTTGTTGATTACGTAACACGGCTTTTCCAACCAGTCCAAGGAATTGTTAACCAGCTTGCTAATTTAGAACAAGCTCTTGTGGCAGGTGAGCGTGTGTTTAAACTTTTAGACGAAGATGGAATCGATGTGAGCGACCAAATGATCCCAAGATATAAAGGGAATGTGTCCTTCCAGCATGTATTTTTTGGTTATAAGGAAAATGAGTATGTATTAAAGGATATTCATTTCGAAGCAAGGCAAGGAGAAACGATTGCGCTTGTTGGACACACAGGGTCTGGAAAAAGCTCCATCATCAACCTTTTGTTTCGGTTTTATGATTGTCAAAAAGGTACAATCTCTATTGATGGAATTAATATTCAAGATATTCCTCATCAAACACTTCGCAAGCATATGGGCATTGTTCTGCAAGATCCGTATTTATTCTCGGGAACAATTGCATCGAATGTAAGTTTAGATGATCCGGCAATTTCTAGGGAAAAAGTTGAGAAAGCATTGAAGGATGTAGGGGCCGATAAAGTATTTCGAAATTTAGAACAAGGCTTTAATGAGCCTGTTCTGGAAAAAGGGAGTACCCTTTCAAGCGGGCAAAGACAGTTGATTTCTTTTGCTCGGGCTCTTGCTTTTGATCCGGCAATCTTAATTTTGGATGAAGCGACCTCCAGCATTGATACAGAAACTGAGGTAATCATTCAGGAAGCAATGGATGTGTTAAAACAAGGAAGAACAACTTTTATCATTGCCCATCGTCTATCGACCATCCGAAATGCAGATCAAATCATCGTTTTAGACAAAGGACGAATTGTGGAGCGGGGAACCCATGAGCATTTAATGGAATTACAAGGAAAGTATTATCAAATGTATCAATTGCAGCAAGGGCAAGCAGCTAAAATTGGGTAATATAAATCACATCACGTCTAAAAAATGTTCAACAAAAATACAAATTATAGACACAAAATAGTGCGAAATTCTAAGAAGACCTTTCCCTTTTCTATGGTACTTTATAAACGAATATGTACATATAGCGGAGGGGGAGGAAAAATGGAAGAATTAAGTGTTACTTTAGCGATTGCAAGTTTAATGGTGCTCGTTTACTTTATCGGTAACGCAATAACTAGTGCGGAAAAATAACATATTTGAAATTGAAAGCCCCCTTTTTGCAAAGGGGGCTTAGCCATATTTATTAAATTGTTATATTTATGCCTATCCTAATAATTAGAAGCTTCCGCCTAATTGTTGCTCAGCCATTTGAACTAAGCGCTTAGTAATTTCTCCACCAACAGAACCGTTAGCGCGAGATGTAGTGTCAGCACCTAAGTTAACACCAAACTCGTTAGCGATTTCATACTTCATTTGGTCTAATGCTTGAGATACTCCAGGTACTAAAAGTTGGTTTGAAGAATTGTTGTTTGCCATTGATGTACACTCTCCTTCAGAATTTTTGTCTAATGGTTGGGTTAGCTGGAATTGCACCAGCAAGCAAGTCACTAGCCAATTTGCGAGTTTACCTGCCACCTATACTTGGTTTAACCCAATATGTTTACCGCTGCTGCGGTGTTTACTTTTAGTATGGAATTTTTAAATCGTTTTATTCCACCAAATATTGCGGGAATTTTTTCCTCCTGGAAAACAACTCAATTACTTATACAAGAACGAAAACAACATAAAATAAAGAGGATTATGTTGTAAAAGAAAGTTGAGGGTTAGAAATGGGAGTGTGTCCATTATGCAATGGTTTTCAAAGTGTGGAACAAAAATGTAATAGCTGTGGTACGGTACTTGTAGATGCTGGCAGAGTCATGGACTTCTATGACGACTACAGTCCTTACATGCCAATTGATTTACTGAAGCTTGAGGATGGCTATCCTCACGATTATAAAAATGAGCAATGTCCCCATCTTTTGCAATGCCTACAATGTGGCATTGCAAAAGTTGTGTTTATACAGGAGTAAATAAAAGTAGGAATATACGAAATTCATGCAATAGCATTATTTTATGCGACTAACGGTTGGTAACAGATTATTCGTTCTATTTTAAGAGCTAAAGCCGCTGAGAGAGTATGTGAAAAAGAAGTATATTCTGCTGAAAGCCATGCCGGGACAGTCATTTAAAAGTATGGGCAAAATAAGGTGCTATTCAACCAGAAGTGGTGGGCATGAAAGAGGTCAAATAAGGAGCTTAGTCGAGCTTAAACGGATAAGAAAATCAGTAAGCAAGTCGGAATAAGCAATTTATTCGACCAATCCATCAAAAACGGTTAGTGCGAGTAAATAAGCTACAGCCAGCCGTCAGACCTTTTCTATTATTGATCATATACATGAAAGGCCATGATTTCATGGACCTGCTTTATGAGTGCTTCTTTGTCTGCTGTTTTTATAGGGGATGTCCATTCGATTGTACCATTAGCGTGATAGATTCCAGTATGTTTTTCTTTATTGAAATAGAAGGAAAACCTCCAACCGGGCATATCTTGATTGTCATATAAAGGCTTGTACTGAAAATGTGTAATCATATAAACCCTCCGTTTTAGCATCTTGTTACTTTATTTTATCATGGAGAGGATTGCTCGACTAAAAATAGCTATTTTCTAAAGCGAAAATAGCTGTTTTTTAAAAAGTTGCTGGAATAAGGCAATCAACGAGTCGATTCTGTTTTTCTCAATCTGTTTTTCATCAAAGCTCATCGGTTTGGAATTGACCTCATAAATCACGTATTCACCTTGCTCGGTCAATCCGGCATCGATTGAAAATTCACCAAAAAAGCCTAATTCGTCAGAAAGGATTTGTCCGCAGCGATTGACAATTTCCTCTATAACCCCCTCATCCTCAGCTCTCTTAACCTCATCAAATTCAAGTATTTTTCCTCCGTTCAACACATGAGTTGTTAGATTCTGTTGCCCTGATTGACGTACACCGACGCCAGTAACTTGATAGGATTGCCCATTAAAATGGGCAAGAATACGAAAATCAAACCGATTTCCCTTATATAAAAGTGGTGTAACCTCTGCTTGAGCAATATATGGTTTACTACAAAAAAAACTTTTATATTCTGACCAAAAAGTGTTGTAATCGGGATAGGTTTGCTGATGAGAATACTTTGTCACTATGATTGAGCCTTTGTTGTCTTTGCCTACTTTAAAAATGCCTTTCCCTTTTGCTGAGTTTGCAGGTTTGACATAGATTTGTTCATGCTTCTCTAGAAAAGCCTTTAAATGTTCAGTTTCTTTTACAAGAATCGTTTCGGGCAAAAAGTTAGTTAGCAGTGGCTCTCTTTTCAGGATGTTATAAAGTTGATATTTGTCAATAAAAGAGGGGTTAAAAAAACAGATTTTTTTTTCGCGAAAGAGCCTGAGTGCTGATTGATATTGTTCCGAATGCTCTAGTGCTCTATAAGGAAGGCGATTGTAAACAATATGAGGGAAAGGACTATAGATTTTAAGCCAGCTCTTCTTTTCTGGAATATATATGTGCCCTTTTATTCCGTTTTTTTTAATATCCTCTAATGTAAAAACAAGAGCAATTCCATGATGTTCTTCGATGCCTTCTTGCAATTTTTTAAAAAGGGGGCCATTCCCTACGACGGATTCCTTTCCTTTCCGACCTGCTAAAATGCCGACAAGAGGACCGAGATTGAGTTGATGGGTTTGAACTGAGAAAGGAATGGAACTGGAAGAGGGAGCGTGTCTAAAAAATAATGGAATTTCTTCAACTCCCAATGTGAATGTTTGATGTTGAACTGTGTGGAACCATGACTCAGTTCTTGCATCATAATATACAATCATTTGAAAACTTCCTCAGGATTAACAATGGTTTGCTCTGTCAAAAAGATTGAGAAATCTAAGGAGAGTCGGCGTGTCAACAGGTCAAAAGCTTTTAAATGGGGATGTTTAAAGATTGAGCGCCCCGGTTTTGAGTTTGCTTCGAACAGCCAGACATTTCCGTCCCGATCTATTCCCATATCAAAACCAATTTCACCGATTATCCCTTCCATGTAGGTTTCCAAAGCATGACTAAGCGTGAGACATGCTTTTTTTAATTTTTTTACAGCTTCTTTTTCCTGCTCAGGGGAATGGAAAATCTCCTGCATCGTTTTTATCATCCCACCGTTATTAATATGGGTTGTCACACTGCCAGGACTGGCGACTTTAGCAGCAATAGCCGTTATTTGCCAATTTCCTTCATTATCCTTGTTCGTGTGAATTCTAAAGTCCACTGTTTGCTTGTTGACGCGCAATGAATGAATTCCTTGCTGCACAAGCATATGAGATAAACTTCGATTTTTAAATATATGTTTAAATAGTGCTTCAAGAGTTTGGTATTTCCTTAGTTTGTTTTCTCCATTCCGTTCCCGATAGCGACAAAAATAAGCTTGGGATTCACGATCAAAAATAATTTGATGGATGCCAAACCCAAGGCTTCCATTAATCGGTTTGATAAAAACATGACCATAATCAGCAAGCATGCTTTCAATCATTGAGAAGGAGGTAAAGGGATGGGTCTCTGGTAAATAAACTGCACTTGCCGGATCCTGCTGAAGTCGTTCGTAAACATCCATTTTGTTAAAGAATCCGGGATTATACCATGGGATCAAATATTCCTTTTGCAACCTTTCCTTTACGCTTAAGTTACTTTCTTTTTTTTCACTGCGTCGGTTTGGTAGTCGGTCATAGATCACATTTGGAAAAGGTACGGTGATTTTTTGCCAACCACTCTCAAGGTAAAATAACCCTTCAATGGTGCCATTTTCCCAATTGATATGCTCCTCCCCAAAGACAAAGGCGTGGGCTCCAACAAGCTTTTCAACGGACAAAAGCTTTGAGAAGAATAATGATCTTTCTCCAATTGGCCTTAACGGAAATGGAGTGAATCCTGATGTGAAGATTCCGACGAGCGGACCTAAATATAGGGTATGCTCGTGCATAAATAGATGGAGTGGCGTTTTAAGGTTAGGTAATCTTAATTTAACAGCGATATCTTCACTAATGACAAGGATATTCTTTCCTTTAGGATGGGCTATACCATGTAGCTCAACTGCTAAAGTGCCATATGCGACTCTTTGAATAGCGTCTCCTTGAACTTCTGCAGGAATATAAAGTAAGTTTTTTGCATTCTTAGCTATTTCAATCTGATAATGTGTTCTCATGTGTTCGCTGGCTCCTTTTCAGTAAAGTGTTTGCGTAAAGTAAGGGACTTTCGTAAAGGTAATCACTTAATTCAGGTAAGCTATGCAATACTACTTTACGTCCTGGCTTGGAATTTATATCAAGAATCCAAAGAGAATAGTCTTCCGCCATGCCAATGTCGACTCCAAGTTCAAAAAGTGGAGGGAAAAATTGTTCAAGAATCAAAGGGAGATTTTCAAGAATATCGTTGACTTCATCGTTAATAAAAGCTCTTTTTTGAATGGGCAGCGTTTTTAACCATGAGTCGAAATCGCTTGCCACCGCACCGGCACTTAAATTGGAAATGATTCCATTTATTTTGCCGGTGCGAATATGGCTGTAGAATAAATTCTTTCTTATGAAGGAGTCTATCGAGCCAATTGACAAGTTGCACTTCGTTAGCAAAGGAACGAGTGGCTTGATATTCTGATTTATCCGTTTTTACTTTCCAAAATTCATCTGATTTCTCGATAAAATATATCCCATTTCCTTGTGAGCCGTTGATTGGTTTTAAAATAATGCGCTTCATTTTTTTGCACAGCTGCTGAACCATTTCAGGTGAAGTGATTTTTACGGTTTTTGGTAAATAGGGGGCAAGGGATGTGCGGTTTAATGTCTCATAGAGCTTATGTTTATTTGGTAAACCGTAACCGAGAAACTGAATGTTTTTTTTGGTTTTTAGCCAATCCACGATTGCTTTACATTGCTTCGAATGAAAATCCTCTCCGTAAAAACAACGGTCATATAAAATGTTTGGTAGCGGAAATAGCTTCTGTTTCCATGTTTCTTGGTTGCAGTCAAATTCTTCCCCTTGAATCATTTCAGATTGGGGATTGATGTCCGATGGTATAAATCGAAAACAAGTAATATTATATTTTTTGGCGCGTTTTGCCATCTCTGTAAAATAACCTTGTTCATTTTGTAAGTGTAACGTCATGAATCCAAGAGTAAGCATGTTTATCCCCCAGTCAATGCTTGCTAATAGTTGCTGGTTCATTTGTAAGCATCATATGAATTAAAAGGCTGCTCAGTCCTTTCAAAATGCTATGAATGTTTACTGAACCATAAAAATCAATCTTCATTTAACAATTCCTTTTAAATGTTGAAAAGAAAGTGCTGTTCCATACTCATAGATTGCTTTCGTTGATGGTCGAATTTCTGTTTGCTGTTCTTCCATATTTTTAGACGGCTTCGAATTGACTTCAATAATCCAAATTCTCCCACTCGAATCAATCCCCATATCAATTCCAAGTTCACCAACTATCCCTTGAACGGACTGACTGATAATTTTTGAAATCTCGAGGGATAGCTCTTTCATGAATGAAATTTGAGAGCGGGCAGTTTGTAAGTCAAAAAGTTGTGTTAAAGGTTTGCTCGCTTTCATCATTTCCCCCCCACGGGCTAAGTTAGAGACAAATTCGGATTTTGCGGAAACTCTTGCTACAATCGAAGTGACTCTCCAGGAATTGCTGTAATCTTTATGGCAGAGAACTCGGAAATCAAGCGGGCGATGATGATAAGTTGCCAAAGGAATGCCCTGTTGGATGATAAAAGGAATTTGCTTGCGCCGTTTTTGAAACCATTCAAGAAATTCTTCTAAAGTGGCAAATAGGTTTATTTTCCCATCTTCTCTCGTGGAAGTGGTTTTAACAATAATAGCGTCGTTTTCAAGCAAAACCTTAATAATATTGCGACCTTGACTACCATTCAAAGGTTTTATAAAAATGGTTCTGTATTTTTTAAGCAGATCTGCAAGTTTGTCATTACGATATAAAGCTGTCTCAGGTAAGAAAGGATGTAAATGGGGTTCTTGATATAATAGATTATGGACCTCCCATTTGGACAAAAATCGCTCGTTAAAAATGGGTATTTCTTTCAGACTCATTTGCGCGGTTTTATCTTGAAAAAAAGAACTCGCTTCTAATTTACGTGAATGTATGCGATTATATATTACATTGGGCAAAACAAGTTTGCTTTTTCTCCAATGATCCCCATCGTGATAAAAGCCATTAACCCCTTCAAGCGAGAAGTCTTTAATATGAAAAATATACACTAAACCTCCTGCCGTATGAGCTGTATAATGGAGCTCCTCCGCGAATGAATGAATAGAGCGAAAGCTTGGCTCGGACTCTTCGCCTTCATGTACTTCCGTAACAAGTGCGAATATTGGACCAATGAACAAATACTTCTGCTTTTTATCGTATTGACTTAGAAATGAAAGGCTTTTAAGCGGTAATGGAAATTGAGAGAACAGCCATTCATTCATAAGAATTTGCTCTTTTTCTAACGCTTTGGCATCAACAGAGACCTGTAATGATTTCGTGCCGATGCAAAGCTTTATTTCATCACCAGGTTCCATTCCCCAATGACTAAGTAAAGAACTGCTTAAAAAAATTATCTTGTTCTGATCGTGAAACGTTTTGGTTGGTACAATCGTAATAGGTAGATAAGAAGTTAATGACATAAGCATTCCTCATTTGCTCGTGTTTGTAGCACCATATATAATAGCAATGTTGGATATATGTTCACGTACTTCATATAGGCGAAAGCTGATTATGAGTATCGTATGAAGAAAAACGTTGATTTGTGCCTGCAAAAAGGCAAAGTGGAGTTTTTAAATGAGGATGGAAGGTAGATGAATATGAATACTGTTTTTATCATTTTACTTATGGTTATCATTGGTGCGGTTATTGGGGGATTTACCAACTCTTTAGCAATAAAAATGTTATTTCGCCCGTATAAACCTATTTATATCGGCAGTTGGAGAGTGCCGTTCACACCAGGGCTGATCCCGAAGCGACGTGATGAGTTAGCTACTCAGTTAGGGGTCATGGTCGTAGAGCATCTTCTTACACCGGAGAGTATTCAAAAGAAATTTTTGAATGAGAGCTTTCAGCAGGAAATGACAAAATTGGCTCAAAAGGAGCTGGAACAGCTTTTAAGCAGAGAGGAAAGTCTTGAGCAATTTTTTGCAAAACTTGGATATGAAAATGGTCAAGAGTGGATTGAGAGTAACTTTGAGCATTATCTAGAAAATAAATATGATCATTTGATGGAAAAGTATCGAGAAATTCCAATTAAGTCGTTAATGTCAGAGGAACTTTTAGAGAAAATAGACGCAAAAATTCCACAAATTAGTCAATACATTTTGAAAAAAGGGGTTGAGTATTTCTCCAGTGTGGAAGGTGAGCTTCGCATTGAAAGAATGGTCGATGATTTTGTGAAGGAACGTAGCGGAATGCTCGGAAACATGATGCAAATGTTTTTGGGCAATGTTAATTTAACCGGCCTCATTCAAAGAGAATTACTGAAATTTTTAAATAATGATGGAACAGAGGAACTCATTACGACCTTGTTAAGGAAAGAATGGGATAAAGTATTAGAATGGCAGGCTGCCGAAATCGAAGAGCAGTTTGGGAGAGAGCAGCTGCTAAATACAATTAAGAACACGGTCAAAAAGATTGTTCGTGTCGAGCGAATTTTTGCTACACCGATTTCTGAATTAACCGAGCCTTACAAGGATAAAGTGATTGAGAAACTGGCCCCTCAAGCAGTGCTCATGCTTGGAGGCTGGCTAGCAAACAAAATGGAGGAGATGATGGAACGATTGCATCTTGCAGATGTCGTTCGCGAGCAAGTGGAATCCTTTTCGGTTGAACGGTTAGAAGAGATGGTTTTATTAATTACTAGACGTGAATTGAAAATGATCACATACTTAGGTGCCTTGCTCGGTGGAGCGATTGGGCTTCTGCAAGGAATTATAGTTCTTATTATCGGTTAACACAAGAATAGCAACACATATGTGCAATTTCCTTCATAGTTTGTTATAGTGGTATGGATTAACTTTCATAGTGGCTAGTTCATGGAAGGATCAGAGTTAAAAAAAGGAGTGGGTGTTTAAAATGGCAGTAAATTTACATGATGCAGCGTATGATTTAGAAAGAGCGATTCGCAATAGTGATGAATTTAGCGATTTAAAGAAAATGTATGATACCGTAAATGCAGATGAATCTGCGCGAAATATGTTTGAGAATTTCCGTAACATTCAATTAACATTACAGCAGAAGCAAATGATGGGCGAAGAGATCACTCAAGATGAAGTTGAACAAGCCCAAAAAACAGTTGCTCTTGTACAGCAACATGAAGTAATTGGAAAGCTAATGGAAGCTGAACAACGCATGAGTGTTATTATCAATGAGTTAAATCAAATTATTATGAAGCCTCTGGAAGAATTATATGGGGCTGGTCAATAAAGATTATTCATCCCTGCTACTAAAATTAGCGGGGATTTTTTTATGTCCGCCTCTTTAAAGAAGTCTAAGAAACAAAACAACTCTTATGAATTGGCTTTGTTAAACCGTATTGTTGTTCAAACGCTTTTTGGTTCATTACGTGTAGAGCCCTAGTTTCATACATCTTACATTTATGCTGAAAAAGATGAGAAAATGGGGTGAAAATCAACACTGACATATAGCAAAATCAATAAGAAAAGCGATGCCCTAGTATGGAGAAAAAGAGGGATTGGAGAAAATAGATTGTCAAAAGAAATTGATTTGGGGCATGACTAATTTGTTTCATGCCCCTAAAATCATTTCTTAAAATTTGCCGCCTAGTTGCTGTTCTGCCATTTGCACTAGACGCTTCGTGATTTCGCCACCAACTGAACCATTTGCTCGTGAAGATGTTTCTGGACCAAGATTTACACCAAATTCTGATGCAATTTCAAATTTCATTTGTTCAATTGCTTGTTGTACTCCTGATACTAGAAGCTGGTTTGAATTGTTGTTTCTTGCCATGTTAATCATCTCCTTGGTGTTTGATTTTTTGTGCTACATTTCTAGTTATGTATCAATTTCTTTTAATTATTCATAGAAGAAATGTGGTAATTTTTTCTTATCACTTCGGCATGTTCCTTTTTGCGAAAAGTTATAAAGAGTTAGGGAAATATATCCCCCTTGCTTGTTCTATTTTCAATTCATTTTTCATAAAAGTGTAGTAAGACAAATTTTCGTATTAACATACGAAAGTGGTGGCAATGACATCTAAGAACAAGGGGGCATTATAAGTGATTTATAGGCTATTAGCTTTAAATATTGATGGCACACTTTTGCAGTCAAACGGAAGGTTACATAAGTCCACTAAAGAAGCTGTTGATTACGTGAGAGAAAAGGGTATTTACGTTACATTGGTGACTTCAAGAAGCTTTCCATCCGCAAAAAAAGTGGCTAAAGCATTAAAAATAGATTCTGTTCTCATCACCCATCGCGGAGGATATGTGGCGAAGGAACTTGAAAAGCCTGTTTTAGAAAGAAGAATTTCAGAGGACATTGCGTTTGAAATTGTTAGGCTTTTGGAAGGCTTCCAGTGTCAAATTAGACTTGTTCATGAAAAATATTCCCTTGCCAATAAACTGAAAATAAATAACAATCTCCTAGCAAAGACGGTTGTAAATTCTGGGGACCCGCTTTATTATCCACATCAGTTTGTTGATTCCATCAGTGATACAATTATGGATGAACCGATCTCGCCGCCAAAAATAGAAGTATATTTCGAACAAAAAAATGACCTTGAAGATGCAAAGAAAGCAATTGAAGGAATGTTTTCTGAGGTTGATCTGTTGCGGTTAACAGATTATAGAATGGAAATTGTCCCACGAGGTGTTTCCAAGCTCACTGGTCTTCTCTTTTTAGCTCAACAGTTGGGCATTAAACGAAGCGAGATCGTTGCGATTGGCGATGCCATTGATGATTTAGAAATGATCGAAGCAGTTGGACTTGGTGTTGCGATGGGGAATGCACCAATCGAAGTAAAAAAAGCAGCAGATTGGATTACCCGCTCGAATAATCAACAGGGAGTAGGTTATATGGTGAAGGAGCATTTTCGTAAACAACAGCCGATCGAGTTTTTGAGAAAAATGAATATTATTCGTTAAGATAGTAAAAAGGATTGCCATTTGTGCAATCCTTTTTTGGGGAATAGAGAGCTACTGCCAATTGACCTCGATTGTTCTATTCTGTACACTAGAAGTAATTTTGTCTTTATTGAAAGAGCAAGGAGAGATACTGTTGTATATTCATATAAATGGCTTAAAAGATGAACGATTTATCAGACCGCTCCAATTAATTGCAAACCTGTTTTTTGAAGAGACCTCGATTTCTCTCGAAGAAGAAATAGGTAAGGCTAATATAAAGATTGATTTTGAGCTACAGATTGGAGAAAGAGTAGAGGTTCAAGCTGTATTACAACAAAATGATCAAAGCTACCAAGCTTTTTATGAAAAAGATCTTTCTGATGATCTTTCAGAAAAAGAGCAATTTAAAGTGATCAAAAATGCCGTGGCCCACGTGTATTTATCCGTCCTACAGGACTGTACAAAAATGGTGCAAAAGTGGGGAATCTTAACGGGAATAAGACCGACTAAGCTATTGCATAAATCGCTTCAACAAGGATTGACGAAAGAAGTAGCTCATCAAAAGTTAAAGTCTGAGTACTTAATCACCGATGAAAAAATTGCCTTGATGCAGGCCATTGTCGATCGTCAATTATCCGTTGTACCAGATCTTTATGAATTGGAGAAGGAAGTAAGTATTTATATCGGTATTCCTTTTTGTCCAACGAAATGTGCCTACTGCACTTTCCCGGCTTATGCGATAAACGGAAGACAAGGTTCAGTCAATTCTTTTCTAGGTGGTCTCCATTTTGAAATGAGAAAGATCGGCGAATGGCTCAAGGAAAATAACGTGAACATTACGACCGTTTATTATGGTGGAGGGACTCCAACGAGTATTACTGCAGAAGAAATGGATATGCTCTATGAGGAAATGCACACATCCTTTCCCGACGTGGAAAATATTCGTGAAATCACTGTAGAGGCAGGAAGACCAGACACAATCACCCCGGAAAAGTTAGCTGTATTAAAAAAATGGAAAATTGATCGGATTAGTGTTAATCCTCAATCGTACACACAAGAGACGTTAAAAGCGATCGGTCGCCACCATACAGTAGATGAAACGATCAATAAATTTCACCTCGCACGGCAAATGGGAATGAACAATATTAATATGGATTTAATCATTGGTTTGCCTGGTGAGGGAGTGGCGGAATTTCAACATTCCCTTGATGAAACAGCAAAGCTTATGCCTGAGTCGTTAACCATTCATACGTTATCCTTCAAACGTGCTTCGGAAATGACAAGAAATAAATCTCGATACAAAGTGGCAAGCAGAGAAGAGATTGTCGAGATGATGGATTTAGGAGAGAAGTGGACGAAGGAACATGGATATGCTCCATACTATCTATACAGACAGAAGAATATTTTAGGGAATCTGGAAAATGTCGGTTACTCTCTTCCCAATCAAGAAAGCATTTATAACATCATGATTATGGAAGAACAGCAAACCATCATCGGCCTCGGCTGTGGAGCGGCTAGTAAATTTATTGACCAAGATGGAAAGATCAATCATTTTGCCAACCCCAAAGATCCAAAAACCTATAACGAAAGCTTTGAAGAATACACGAACAAAAAAATCGCTATCTTAAACGAGATTTTTAACAAAAATGTGTTAACGAATTAAATTGCTAAACTGCCGACAAGCTCGAAGGGGAATGTCGGCAGTTTGTTTTTAAAGAAACTTAAGTGCTCTTATTATAGATAAAGAGTTCATCAACTTTAACGCCTAGAATATCTGCTAATCGAAAAGCAAGGTGTAAGGTGGGATCGTACTTATTATTTTCAATTGCATTAATGGTTTGCCTCGATACATCACATAATTTAGCCACTTCTTCTTGGGACAGTTTGAGAGATGTCCTCAATATCCTAATTCGATTGTCCATTTAATTTCCATACTTTCTTCGATAAAATAGTAGAGATACTAAGTAAATGAGTGCTGCACCTGTTAACAATGCAAATGCAGGTTTAGGTTCATAAGGTACAGTGCCCCAAAAAATGGAATAGATATCCCTTCCTGCTTCTATAAGCAACATCATTATAATAACAGTGAAACTAAAAGATTGGGCTTGTGTCTTTATCATTTTTTTTCTCTCATCGCCAACATTCGGTAATGTCACGAATGTAGTAATAATAAGTAACACAGAACCAAGTAAAATTGAAATATAGAAGATTGTTAAGAAATCCATAAATTCAACTCCTCTGAAGTAATAATGTCAAAAACTTTTTACATTTCAATCTTATCATGAAACAGAAAAATGTAAAACATTTTTTACATTTTTCTGTTTCAAAGTTAAAAAAGAAGCCATTCATAAAAGAAAAAGCTAAGTTTAGTCTCTGTTGTGGGAGTGGATGCCTGCTTTCTTCGGGGCGGTCCGCCAAGCCAAGAATCTGAGGACTCTAACTCTTCGCTAATTGAAGAGTCAAGCAAGGAAGATGAAATCTGTGTTAGTTCTCCCGCCCTGATTTTCCTGAAAACGGTTTGACTAAAAACTATAAAATCTTTAAACAAAAAAAGGATTTCTTTCTTAAAGAGAGAATCTTTTACAATAGGCTTCATACTTATCTATAAGCAGAAAAAAATGTAAGCGTTTTATTTTTTGGAACTTTGTTTAACGATATTGTTGTTCAAAGGATTTTTGGCTCATTTCTGTCAAACCTTGGTGTCACACGAAATGAGCCAAAACATAAAATCGACATCTAACAAAGCTAATTTTTAAAAGGAGGAAGGTAAAATTGATGATGCAAACACCTTTAACAATGACGCAAATGATTAAGCGAGCAGAAACGTTTTTTCCTAAGAAACAAGTTATTTCACGGACTGCAAAGGGAATTACAAGGTTAACGTACAAAGAGATGGCTGAACGAACGAGAAGGTTAGCTGATAGTCTTCAAAAACTCGGCATGCAAAAGGGCGATAAAATAGGGACGCTTGCTTGGAACACGCATCGTCATTTAGAAGCTTATTTCGCGATACCATGTTGCGGAGCCGTTCTCCACACGATTAACATAAGGTTAGCACCTCATCATATTTCCTACATTATTAATCATGCAGAAGATAAAATCCTACTCATTGATGAAGATATCGTCCCATTAATTGAAAAATGCCAACATGAAATTCCAACGGTAAAAGCTTTTGTTATCATGACAGATGAAGAACAATTACCTGAAACAAGCCTTTCGCCTGTCTACCATTATGAAGAATTGATCGAAAATGGCAGCACTGATTTTGAATATCCAGAAGATATTGAAGAAAATGATCCTGCTGGGATGTGTTACACATCGGCAACGACAGGAAATCCGAAAGGAGTTGTTTATACACACAGAAGTACAGTTTTACACAGTATGGCACTAGGGATGGCCGATAGTGCAGCCATTAGTGAGCGTGATGTGGCGATGGCCATTGTGCCAATGTTTCATGCTAATGCATGGGGACTACCGTTTGCAGGTGTTTGGTTTGGGACTACTTTAGTCATGCCCGGTCCATATTTTACACCAAAAATATTGGCTGAGTTGATTGAACAGGAAAAGGTAACTTTTTCAGCAGGAGTTCCGACCGTTTGGCTCGGTTTACTAAAAGAACTGGAAGAGAAGAAATATGATGTTAGCAGCTTAAGAGCCGTTCTATGTGGTGGTTCTGCTGCCCCTAAATCGGTGATTAGAGCATTTGAGCAGAAATATAATATTCCTTTTATGCACGGATACGGAATGACAGAAACAAGTCCACTTGCCGTTATTTCAACGTTAAAGAGCTATCAAGAGGAACTCCCTTATGAAGAGAGATTAAATATACGTGCGAAACAGGGAATACTTGTGCCTGGACTAGAGATGAAAGTAGTCGGACAGTCTGGAGAAATTGCATGGAATGGTAAGGAAATGGGAGAACTTGCCCTTCGCGGTCCGTGGATTGCATCGGAATATTATCTTGATGAAAGAACAGGTGAAGCATTTTTAGATGGTTGGTTATATACGGGGGATGTGGTTACCGTAGATGAAGAAGGCTTTATTAAAATAGTGGATCGAACAAAGGATTTAATCAAAAGTGGCGGTGAATGGATTTCTTCTGTCGATTTAGAAAACGCTCTGATGGCTCATGATGCTGTATTCGAAGCTGCAGTTGTTGCAGTTCCACATGAGCAATGGCAAGAAAGACCAGTAGCATGTGTTGTGTTAAAAGAAAAGGCAGAAATAACTAAAGAAGAATTAATAGATTTTCTTAAACCACAGTTTGCAAAATGGTGGTTGCCCGACGATGTTTTATTTTTGCAGGAAATTCCTAAAACATCGGTCGGTAAGTTCCTTAAGCGAGCTTTACGAGATAAAGTTCAAGAGGAATTGCAAAAGAATTAAAATGTGCAACTTGTGAAAGCAAATTTGCATTCTACGATTTATGAGATGGTCAGAAGTTTTTTACTCAGTTCTTCGTTCTGACTCGGTGATATGTGGGAAAGTAAGTTTTCTCTTAGTGATCATCGGGTCAGATTAGAAACTTGAAAAAGAATCAGCAGTGTTTCGCCTAAACGATTAATCTGAGAAATATGTGTAAACTGCCTAAGTACATGAAAATCGTAATTCGGGTCATAAAATAGGCTATTTAATCCGCTGCTGACCTCCTTTTACGATTGCCAAAATGAATCGGAAGGCATTTTCGTTTTTGCTCTAATCGAAATAAATAGTAATTTTAAAATATTATAAAAAATACTTATCCTTTCCATCTATTCCCTTTATAATAAAGGTGAAGGAATTATAGGAGGGGGAATGGTTATGACAACTGAGTTTCTAACGAATACGTTGAATGTCGAAGTGACTGGGAGAGTAGCCACGATTCAATTTAATCGTCCTGAAAGCTTGAATTCAATAAACATTGAAATGATTAAGGAATTAGCAAGTAATTTAAAGGAGATTAGTAACTCTGATGTAATTGATATTGTTGTTTTCACTGGAAATGAACGGGCATTTTCCTCTGGAGGAGACATTAAAACGATGCTCAATCAGGAAGTGAATGAAAACGATTTCTCTTCCGTGATGGATAATATTAGTGAATTGGTGGTTACAATTAATAGTCTGCCAATGCTAACAATTAGTGCAATTTCGGGGGCTGCTGCTGGGCTGGGGCTTAGTCTTGCGCTGGCAACAGATTACATAATTGCTGATGAAAACAGTAAGCTTGCCATGAATTTCATTGGGATCGGCCTTATCCCCGATGGAGGAGCGCATTTTTTCTTAGAAAAAAGAATGGGGGAAAATAAGGCGAAACAGTTAATTTGGGAAGGTAAAACATTATCCGCCGAAGAGGCGCATAAATTGAATCTTGTACATGAAGTTGCAGCGGATTATAAAGAAGCGCTTGAGGCCAAAATAGAGGATTGGTTAAATAAACCGATAAAAGCAATGATCAAGACAAAAAAAATTCTTGCTGAAAAAAATCGTCCACAACTTCTGAAGATCTTGGAGTTAGAGAAAAATGGGCAGTACGCGATGCGACAAACAAAGGACCATCAAGAAGGGATCGCTGCCTTTCTTGAAAAAAGAAAACCGAAGTTCACTGGTAAATAAAAATCTGGAATGAAATGAAGCGTAAAACGTTCATTTCATTCCAGATTTTTTTCTTTCGGCTTGGTTATGTCGATGTTAATTTTAGCTTTTTTCAGAAGCGTCTCTATGAGTCCATCAATTTCAGCTTTTCTTACCTTTTGTAAATTAAGAGGGGGACTGACACGATAGGTTGAAAAGTTCTTTATCGTTTGGCTAGCAACGAATAGGTAAGTAGAAGCCTTTCATTAGGCGGCGCATGATCATTATACGAAAAGATGGTCTATGCTTTTTAGGCGGCAAACCGAGATAAAATCAATCATACGCTGGTTAACTGTTGAAATACTGTTCCAATTTGTAGGCGGCTATTGCCAATTGGAGGGTCAATCTCGCATCAGCGGAATTTAAATCGGAACCGCTGCGACTTTCAATTTGCCTGAGGCGATATTTTAATGTATGACGATGGATGAAAAGCTCTGCTGCAGTTGCTTGTATATTAAGATTGTGTTTGAAATAAAGCTCAAGAGTATGGATGTAATCAATCCCATGCTTACTCCCTTCTAGTAATTTGCCTATTTGTTCCTCGTAAAATTCCGCCAAGCTTATCCCTAATTCCTTCATCTGTACTAATAAATGGAAGGTTGCTAAGTCGTTGTAATGAATAATTTCTTTTTTTACTAATAAAAGATTGGATAAATCCACTGCATATTTTGCCTCGTTGGCACTGTCACTTAATTGATTAACATTTTTATATGCGCTTCCTACTCCAATGGTAATGGGGATCCCCTGGTTTCGCTGCTGCCAATGATGCAATAGATTTTTGGCGAGGCTAATACTGTCTTCAGTAGCATTTCCTTCCTTCTTATCAACCTTGACCTCTGTAAGGATAATCAGCCCATCTAACCTCGTTCTCAACATAAATTGTCTATTTGACCTGTCCATGTAGGTAAGGACATGATTATACAGCTGTTCAGCATGTTGCTTAAAAATTTCGTTTTCTTCATATTTCTCCAGTTTAATTTGCAGGACTGCATGATAGAGAGAGAGATCGTATCCAAGCTTTTTCCCCCTCTCGATAATTAGTGACGTCGATTGGAAGCTGCCATTAATGATCTCTTCCAGAAATTCTCCCTGTAATCGAATTTGCGTTTGTTTCACAGCTTCTTCTTTTAAAAATTCAATTGCATAAACAGTCGCTGCATGTTCAATTGTTGTAATATAAACGTCTTGCCATTTTTCGATTTCAGTAATAGCAATTAATGTGCCATGATAGTGCTCATTGGCAATAATCGGATGTACATATATTTTCAAAATTTCCCACTCTAGTTCCGACGGCTGTCTTTGACTGCGGCACTTCTTTACTAAGGGAGCGAAAGGAATGGAGCGATTGTTGATGAAGAGCGCATTATCGCTATAAAGTAAAGAATGATGCTTGTAGGCATAATACGCAAATTCATCGAATTCGTTTAAAACGAAAATGGAAGAATTGATTAAATCGGCTAATGTTGTTGAAATCTTATTTTCTTGTTCATTTTTTAAGACAAGATTTGTTAATTGTTTATGGGTTTCTAACGAAAAGGATGTGACCTCCATTTGCTTATTTAAAATTTGCTGCAAAATACTTTTCGTGATGGAAGAAAAATTAATATGGGTTGGAAGTTCGATTAGTGGCAATTGGTATTGATTAGCGATGTCAATAAAAGTTTGAGGAATGTCTCGTAAATAAAAGCCGCTGTAGATGGCGACCCCTGAAAGCTGTTTCATCGCTAGCAATCTTTGAAAATTTGCACTGTCATCGTTTAAACCATAGCCGGTTGTAATGAGAAATTCGCCCTCTTGGAAGCGGTTAATATCCTCAATGATTTCAACAATGGTGACCCATTTTATTTGGTTATCGATTCCCCCTGCTCCGCCGCGTATTTTCGCTTCTTTCATTACTGGAAGAGTAAGGGCTTCCTGAACACTTATACTCAATATAAATCCCACCAATCCAACTTTTCATTGATATCCTTATACACATTGTATAATAAAAAGCCACTATTTTTCATTGGTTTGACGTATATCAATTGTGTATTTCTTGAAATAAGATGTAATTATCAGAAAAAAACAATAATTTTAAATATCTTCAGAGGAGGCGAATTCAATGAGCGAACAATCATTTCTAATCAAGCCTTTATTCGGTGGTCACTATCCTACTGCCAAGTATGGAAAGGGGATTTATATTTATGATGACACGAATAAGCAATATATTGACGGTTCTTCTGGAGCAGTAACAGCAAGCATAGGTCATGCTGTCCCTGAAATTATCGAAGCAATGATCAAGCAAGCTCAAAAAATCTCATTTGTGTACCGCTCACAATTCACAACTGAAGAAGCGGAAAGATTGGCGGCTAAATTAAGCAGGATTGATTTTATTAAAGCTGGCGACTACAGTTCCTTCTTTGTAAATAGTGGCTCTGAAGCAACAGAAACGGCAATGAAAATTGCAATTCAATATTGGCAGGAACAGGGAAAGACAACAAAAAATAAAGTGATTTCAAGATGGACTAGTTATCACGGAATTACGATTGGTTCATTATCCTTATCAGGACATTCAGAACGGCGTAGAAGGTTTGTTTCATTATTGGATGATTTGCCAACGATTTCAGCGCCTTATTGCTATCGTTGTCCATTTCATGCAACTTATCCAAGCTGTCAATTACAATGTGCATCAGAGCTTGAGAGCGCAATTCAACGAATCGGTGCAGAGCATATTGCCGCGTTTATAGCTGAACCAATTATCGGTGCAGCCGGAGCAGTGATTGTACCACCAGAGGGATATTATGAGCGCATTAAAGAAATTTGCGAACAGCATAGCATTTTATTTATAGCCGATGAAGTGATGACTGGAATAGGTCGTACTGGAAAAATGCTGGCGATGGAACATTGGGGAGTAAGACCGGATATCATTACACTTGGAAAAGGGATCAGTGCTGGCTATACACCAATCGCTGCTACCCTTGTAAGTGAAAAAGTGCTTGCTCCAATTCGCCAAGGGTCAAAGGTGATTATGAGTGGACACACATACAGTGCAAACCCTCAATCTGCTGCTGTATCGTTAGCGGTTCTGGAGTATATTGAACAGCATCAACTAGTAGCAAAGGCAGAAGAGAATGGACAATATCTCTTAAGTGAATTGCAAAAATTGGCTCAGCAAATTCCCATCATCGGGGATGTAAGGGGGAAAGGGCTTCTTGTTGGAGTGGAATTTGTGGCGAATTACTTTAGCAAGTTCCCGTTTCGCAAAGATCTTGATGTAACTAATTCAGTTGTTGCATTGGCGAGGGATAAGGGACTATTAATCTATCCAGCTTCGGCAGGAGTAGAAGGAGGCGATGGAGACGCAGTCATTATTTCTCCGCCCTTGACTATAAATAAACAAGAGATTGATCAATTATTAAAGATTTTTAAAGAGACACTTCTCGATATTCAAAATGGAGTCATGGTCGATGACAGTTATGATTCGATAAGTTAAGAGAATGGAGGTGCGGTATGGAAGCGAAAATGGAGATGCAGTCTAAGGTGACCACGTTAGAAAATGCATTATCTTTCATTAATGACGGTTGCGTATTAATGTTTGGCGGCTTTGGCGGTGTTGGCAATCCCCCCACCTTAATTAAGGGGATTTTGCAAAAAGGAACAAAGAGCTTGACCTTGATTGGAAATGATGCGGGTTTTCCGGAGATTGGTATCGGGAAAATTGTGAGTGCTGAGAGAGTAAGCAAACTAATTACTACGCATATTGGTTCAAATCCGATAGCAGGGAAATTAATGGTTGAGGGTAAGATGGAGGTTGAGTTTTGCCCACAAGGAATTTTAGCTGAAAGAATCCGAGCAGGTGGAGCGGGACTTGGAGGTGTTCTTTCTGATATTGGAATCGGGAGCATGATTGAGGTTGGAAAGCAAAAGGTGGAAATGGGTGGGAAAACATACTTGATTGAGCCAGCTTTATATGCAGATGTGGCGATCGTTCATGCTAAAAAGGCAGATTATTTTGGGAATCTCATTTATGACAAGAGTGCAAGAAATACAAATCCATTAGTTGCAACAGCAGGAAAGATAACGATTGTTGAAGCTGAGGAAATTGTAGCTCCTGGTATGCTTGACCCAGAATCGATTATTACGCCAGGAATCTATGTCGATATGATTGTCGAAAGCGAGGGGGTTGATTGGAAGTGGGCATGGGAATAGAGGTGCGCAATCGAATGGCTAGTCGGGCAGCAAAGGAAATAAAAGCCGGGATGGTCGTGAATTTAGGAATTGGAATTCCTTCTCTTGTCCCGAATTTTCTTGCTCCTGAGACGGAAGTGTTATTTCATGCAGAGAACGGCGTCCTTGGTATGGGTCCTTCTCCGTCAAATGGAGAGGAGGATGCGATGCTATGCAATGCTGGGGGATTTCCGGTCACCGTTATTCCTGGTGCCTCCTATTTTGACAGTGCTACGGCTTTTGCCATGATCCGTGGAGGTTATTTGGATATGACGATACTAGGAGGACTGGAAGTTAGTGAAAAAGGTGATTTAGCCAATTGGGTCATTCCGGGAAAAAGGATTCCAGGAATCGGCGGAGGGATGGAGTTAGCGGAGAAGGCGAAAAAAGTCATCGTGTTAATGAGCCATGTTAATAAGCATGGGGAACCTAAAATTTTACAGGAATGTACTTTACCTTTAACTGCAAGAGGATGTGTAGATTTAATTATTACTGATATGGCAGTAATTGAAGTAAGTGAGAAGGGATTACTGTTAAAGGAAGTGATGGAACCTTTTACTGAGAAGGATGTAAGGGAGATGACCGGTGCCAAATTATTGGTTAGAGAGGGGGGCAAAAAGTGAGTACTGCAATTAAAGAGCAGCTTAAGCAATGGTTGACAGAAAATCAAGAACGAGGCATTAAGCTATTGCAACAATTCGTGCAAGCAAAAAGTACACAAGGAAATGAAAAAGGTGTACAACAATTAGTGAGAGAAGAGCTTCAACGGATGGGACTTGAGGTAGATGTGTGGGAGCCTGATGGCAGACGATTAGCGGAGCATCCTTTTTTTGCATCACCAAGAAGGGAATTTTCGGGAAGTCCAAATGTGGTTGGTGTGCTAAAAGGAACTGGGGGTGGCCGTTCTATTATTTTGAACGGGCATGTGGATGTAGTGCCAGAAGGGGATTTGCAAAAGTGGGAAGATGACCCATACAGCGGGAAAATAGTTGATGGAAAAATATATGGGCGCGGTACGACGGATATGAAAGGGGGCAATGTCTCACTTCTCTTAGCTTTGCAAGCAATTCAAGCATTAGGTATTCGATTAAAAGGAGATATCCTATTTGAAAGTGTGATTGAGGAAGAAAGTGGTGGAGCAGGGACGCTTGCGGCGATTTTAAGAGGGTATCGAGCGGATGCAGCACTTATTCCTGAGCCGACCAATTTAAAGATATTTCCGAAACAGCAAGGATCGATGTGGTTCCGCATTAATGTGAAAGGACAGTCCGCTCATGGAGGTACCCGCTATGAAGGCGTGAGTGCAATTGAAAAGAGCATGTCTGTTATGAACCATATTTTACAATTAGAAAAAATTCGTAATGAGCGGGTGCAGGACCCACTTTACAATCAGATTCCCATTCCTTTCCCCATTAATATTGGTAAAATTTCTGGTGGCGATTGGCCATCATCGGTGGCTGATTTCGTTCAAATTGAAGGACGGATCGGCGTATCTCCCGATGAAACGATGGATGAAGCAAAAGAGGAAATGGAAAAATGGATCGGGCGACTAAAAGAGATCGATCCTTGGTTTGAACAATCTCCTCCTCAATTAGAATGGTTTGGAGCTAGATGGCTACCAGGTGCAATTGAGCAGGAACACAAGCTGATGAAAATTCTAGTCGAAAAATTTCAAGAGGCGTTAGACGAAGAGCCGGTTATTGAAGCCTCTCCTTGGGGAACTGATGGTGGACTGTTAACTGCCATTGGCGACACACCGACGATCGTTTTCGGTCCTGGTGTGACAGAATTGGCTCATCACTCTGATGAGTATATCGAAATAGAGAAAATATTTATCGCAGCGGAGATCATTGCTTTAACCTTACTCGAATGGTGTGAAATAGACAATGCTAACTTAATTGAAAACTAGATAAGGAGGCTGCTGTAATGACAATGAAAACAGAGTCGATTAACCTCATTACTGAAATTCCTGGACCAAAAGCGGCAGAGCTGTTAAAAAGAAGAGAGCAACATGTCCCAAGAGGACCATTTAATACCGTCCATTCCTTTATTGAAAAAGGTAAAGGTGCTTTAGTTACCGATGTCGATGGAAATACATTTATTGATTTTGCAGGGGCAATCGGATCTTTAAATGCTGGGCATTGTCCACCAGCAGTAGTTGAGGCGGTGAAAGCACAATTGGAAAAATATTTACATCCTTGTTTTCATGTGATGATGTATGAACCATATATAGAGTTGGCAGAGAAATTAAATCGAATTACGCCAGGTACTCATAATAAAAAAACTTTTTTTCTAAGCAGTGGTGCGGAAGCGGTTGAAAACGCCATCAAAATTGCGCGGAAATATACAGGCAGAAGAGCGATTATCTCTTTTGAACGGGGGTTTCACGGTAGAACATATATGGCAATGTCTCTAACCAGTAAAGTGAAGCCATACAAAAATGGCTTCGGTCCCTTTGTCCCAGATACGTATAAAATGCCGTACCCTTATTATTATCGTGCGCCTGAAGGGATGACGAGGGAAGATGTTGATGAACAGATAATTAAACAATTTCACACCTTTTTCTTGAGTGAAGTGCCGGCTGAAGACGTTGCTGCTGTAATTATGGAGCCGGTTCAAGGAGAAGGGGGATTTATTGTTCCTTCTAAATCCTTTGTCCAAAAAATAAAGAAAATATGTGAAGAGAACGGAATACTTTTTATTGCAGATGAGGTTCAAACAGGTTTTGCAAGAACAGGGAAAATGTTTGCGATGGAGCATTTTGAAGTCATTCCTGATTTAATGACGATGTCAAAATCGATTGCCGCTGGACTCCCACTTAGTGCTGTCACAGGAAGAGCGGAGATAATGGATGCACCTTCAAGCGGTGAAATTGGTGGAACATATGGAGGGAGTCCTTTAGGTTGTGTCGCCGCGTTAGAGGTGATAAAAATGATTGAAAAGGAAAATCTTACAGAGCGTGCAAACAAAATAGGGGAGTCGCTCGTTCATTTTTTCAAGCAGCTTCAAGAGGACATTGCCTTTATTGGTGAAGTACGCACACTAGGTGCAATGACAGCGATTGAGATTGTGAAGAACAGAACTGAAAAAGAGCCGGATAAGGAGTTAACAATGCAGATTCTTCAGGAGGCCCATCGCCGTGGTTTAATTTTAATGAGCGCAGGGTTATATGGCAATATTATTCGCATTTTAAGCCCATTAGTGATTACAGATGCTCAACTTGATGAAGGCTTAGCTGTGTTAAAAGAAGTGATGTTTCATTTAAAACAAACCGGAATGAAGCATTCATAATGCTCTAGGCTCTAACTCGATGAATGTTGAAGAAGGTGAACCTTTCTTCTAAATCATTGACTTAGAGCTATTTTTCAGTAAAATAGGAGAAATATTCAAAAAAATGAAGCTGTCATTGCTGCGTGTGCAACATTTGTGAAAAACGAGTTGTGGACGGATATGATGTTTGAGCATGAAAAGTCGCATAGACGTATGGACTTATGTATAATGACCATGTAGCAATATTAGTTTTAGTTCATCAGATTGGGATGAAATCATATTCAAATTACGTTGTATTATGCTCCTATGTTGATTTTCATTAACAATATGGTACAACAAGGCCTAAAAATTATAACGGAGAGTAAAATGATGGATCATAACCTATTTGAACAGATCGCAACCAAATATGATACAAAAGATAGAATAGAATTAGCGAAAGTAATAGCAACTGAGGTAAGAACTGAATTGCAAGATAGTCAGTCAAAAACTTTAATGGATTATGGCAGTGGCACAGGTCTAGTTAGCTTGGAATTATGTGATGTAGTACAATCCATATTACTAGTAGACTCAGCAAAACAAATGTTGGAGCTTGCGAAAGCGAAAATCTCCCGTAAAGCAATCACCAATGCACAAGTGCTTTATTCTGATTTTACTAAAGCTGCATCTGAACATAAGGTAGATATTGTTTTAATGTCATTAGTACTCCTCCATATCCCAGATACGAAAAAAATCCTTCAGCAGTTATTCCATATTTTAAATGAGGGCGGTAAGTTAATCATTGTTGATTTTGACAAAAACGAAAATGTATTTCATCCGAAAGTGCATAATGGATTTGTTCACGAAGAGCTGAAAGAAATTTTGGCTGAAGTTGGATTTAAAGGTACTAAGTTTAGAACATTCCACCATGGGAAAAGTATCTTTATGAATCAAGATGCCTCAATGTTTATCTCCAGTAGCTTAAAGTGAATTTTTTTGTTTACGAACGGGAGGCCCACCAGATTCTTTTTATAGGCTCAGGTGGGCCAGTTGAGTATCAGTGGTTCTTTTTTACCTTTACGTTGCGATAGGCTACATATGAAATAATAGTAGCTGGCCAGTTGGTGAGGTGCAACGATGTGTTTTATCAAGTGCTCCTATTTCATTTAAGCGTTTTTCCCCTATTTGCTTCGCTTCATCATCGTTGTTCGCTTCAAATGCTTCGTCCAGAATTTTCTCTCCATTCGATTCAAATGCAGTTAGTTTATAGATTTTCATCGAAAAGATTCCCCTTTATTTAGTAAATTTAATGGCGTCGTAGAGCGCTTACATCATGTTTCAATGATAATTTTTACATAATCATTTAAATTTTGCAAAAAAAATTCATTGTTTGTCGTTATTGATTTTTGACTGCACTTCGTGTAGAAATCAAAGGTTTTACATGAAATGGGCAAAAACCATTTTATCAATAATTTTGTTTAATAAAGCCTTGTAAAAAGAAAAATTAAGAGAAAATGAACCTTTTTTCTATTTATTTCGTATACACTAAGTAAGAAGAGGAGGATGCAATATGGTTCTAAAGTTAGAAGATGTATCAAAACGCTTTGGTAATTTTACCGCGGTCGATAATCTATCAATTGCTATACCTGAAAAGGAAATGTTTGGTTTTTTGGGTGCGAATGGTGCTGGGAAGACGACAACCTTCAGAATGATATTAGGCCTTTTAGATGCTACTGAGGGAAAAGTTACTTGGAATGGACAGCCAATTACATATGAGACAAGTCCTGTTATTGGATATCTTCCAGAAGAGAGAGGGCTATATCCGAAATTAAAGGTAAAGGATCAATTGGTGTATTTAGCACGACTAAGAGGGATGAAAAAAGAGGAAGCATTGGAAGAGTTAAAAAAGTGGCTTGATCGTTTTAAAGTGCCTGAGTATTTAGATAAACGGGTCGAAGAGCTTTCAAAAGGAAATCAACAAAAAATTCAATTTATTGCTGCTGTTTTACATAAACCAAAGCTGCTTATTCTTGATGAACCTTTCAGTGGACTTGACCCAGTAAATGTGGAGCAGTTAAAAGAAGCTGTTTTAGAAATTAAGGAGAATGGTACAACGATCGTCTTCTCCAGCCATCGAATGGAACATGTAGAAGAGATGTGTGAGCATTTATGTATCATGCATAGAGGGCGTCCAGTTGTTCATGGCTCATTAAAGGAAATTAAAAGAGCTTTTGGAAAAAAGAATTTAATCATTCATGCTGATTTTGATTTATCTTCTTTTGAGAGCTACCCTGGTGTGACAAAAATGAAACGAACACCAGAAGGGGTACATTTGCAAATTGAAGGGGAAAATGTTGCAGAGAGAATCTTAAATGAAATTGTTGGAAAAGGGTTTGTTCGAAGATTTGTGCTTGAGGAGCCTTCTTTGAATGATATTTTTATCGAGAAGGTAGGTGCTTCCTATGAATAATTTCTGGATTATTTTATCACATACGTATATGAGTAAGGTAAAAACAAAGTCATTTGTGGTGACGACTATTTTGACATTGGCAATCGTTATCGGTCTCTCCAATATGACGAATATCATTGACTTTTTTAATAAAGATAGCTCAGAAAAAATTGCTGTGATTGATGAAACGAGAGAGCTTTTGTCACCACTTCAAGAACAATTAAAGTTAACGGACAGTGAACTGATTTTAGAAAATTATGAGGCAGGCGCTGTAGAAGCTGAAAAAGCGGTGGAAGACGGTGAATATAGTGGATTGTTAATTTTGGAAGTGGATGAAACGAATTTACCAACAGCAACCTATAAAACAATGAGTATTTCTGATACAAATTCATTTGCCGCTATTCAATCCGGATTGCAGCAAATCAAAACACAAATGGCAGCAAATCAAATTAATTTAACACAGGAACAACTTGCTGCTCTTTATGAACCGGTTTCGGTTGAAAGGGTTGCTTTAGCGGAAAATGCAAAAACTGAAGAAGAGCTTAGTCAGGCAAGAGGACTTGTTTATGTGTTATTATTTGTGATTTACTTTGCTGTTATTATGTATGCAAATATGATTGCTATGGAAGTTGCGACTGAAAAATCTTCGCGTGTGATGGAGATTTTAATTTCAAGCGTCTCTCCAATTAAGCAAATGTTTGCGAAAATATTAGGAATTGGACTTTTAAGTTTAACGCAGCTAATCCTGTTGCTAGGGGTTGGGTATTTTTCAATAAAGCAAAATCTTGATTCGATGGAAGGCGGATTTTTCAGCGTATTTGGATTTGGTGCTGTTTCTGTTGCAACGATCGTGTATGCTGTCATATTCTTTATTCTAGGCTATTTCCTCTATGCAACTTTAGCCGCGTTTTTAGGCTCGCTTGTTAGCAGAATAGAGGATGTCCAACAAATGATTACGCCCATGACATTGTTGGTCGTTGCTGGCTTTATGCTCGCCATGTTTGGGCTTGGGAATCCTGATGCCCCATTTGTTGCAGTTACTTCGTACATTCCGTTCTTTACGCCAATGTTAATGTTTATGCGTGTCGGAATGCTATCCTTACCAACTTGGGAACCAATTCTTGGGATTGCCATCTTACTTGTTTCGATTATTCTACTTGCGATATTTGGAGCTAGGGTTTACAAAGGAGGAGTACTTATGTACGGTAAAACAAGCTCCTTTAAAGATATTAAGAAGGCTCTTCAGTTAACGAAGTCAGATAAATAATCAATCCTTGAAAAGTTATTTTATGGGAATATATAAGATTACTTGCCTTTTCCAATTTATTCTGTTATGCTTAGTAAGAATTATTTTTGTTCAGAATTTAAGGGAAGAATAATATATTTTCGCCTGGAAGAGCAAGAATAGTAATACATTTGTGCGTTTAATGCACATAGGAGGCAACATACATGGAAAATGGTAAAGTAAAATGGTTTAACGCAGAAAAAGGTTTCGGATTTATCGAGCGTGAAGGTGGAGAAGATGTATTCGTTCATTTCTCAGCTATCCAAGGCGAAGGTTTCAAAACTCTTGAAGAAGGTCAATCAGTAACTTTTGACGTAGAACAAGGTGCTCGTGGACCTCAAGCAGCTAACGTTAACAAAGCTTAATTAATTCGAACTTACAGAGCAGACTCATTTATGGGTCTGCTTTTTTGTCGTTTAAAAAAGAGTATATTCATTATTTTTCATGGCGCCATATCTTTGCCCAAGCAAGCCTATCGCCTCACAAACCTTAACTCCTTGGCACTTGCTCTGTAAATTCTTTACTGTAAAAAGATAGCTGTAAAGGCGTGAAGGAAAATGACATAGATTTTACATGGGAGGATCCATTCGGACATTTATGGCTCATCAGGAGCTTATGCAGTTCTAGAACATATATTCGATTTTGTGGTAAGATATTAGAAAAGCTAATGTGAGGAAGTAAAATGAAGAAAATAAAATTTATCCATGGGGCAGATTTACATATCGATAGTCCGATGCTTGGTTTACAAGCATTGCCGGACGCCATTTTTAAAAGAATTTTGGAGAGTACCTTTCGAGCGGTGGAAAATTTAGTGAATGCGGCCATTTACCACCAAGTTGATTTTGTCATCTTAGCTGGAGATTTATTTGATTTAGAAGACAGAAGTGTGCGGGCCCAAGTGTTCCTTGCTAAACAACTGGAACGATTAGAGAAAGATAAGATTGATGTTTTTATTGTTCACGGTAATCATGATCATTTAGGAGGAAAATGGACGGATATAAGACTACCTGCTAATGTCCATGTCTTTGAAGAGAAAGTGGAGATAAAGAAATTTACTGCTAAAAACGGAACTAAGGTTCATTTATATGGTTTTAGTTATCCAGAAAGGCATGTGTTTGATAGGAAAATTCACAGCTATAAGCGAAAAGCTGGGGCGGATTTTCATATTGGAATTCTCCATGGCAATGTGGAAGGAAGCTCAGGTCATGGAAATTATGCTCCTTTCCAAATAAAAGATTTGCTTGAAAAGGAGTTTCACTATTGGGCATTAGGCCATATCCACCAGAGAACTGTTCTTCATGAGGAGCCGCCTATTATCTATCCAGGGAATACGCAAGGGAGACATGTAAAGGAGCAAGGTGCGAAAGGATGTTATTTAGTTGAGTTGAATGATGCTGCAGCAACATTTGATTTTGTTGAAACGAGCGAGATTATTTGGGATGAAATAGCCATTGACGCTCGCGACATTTCCACCTTTGATCAATTATATCGTCTATGCCTTGAAGAGCTAGAAGGAGTTAGAGTAGAAGGACGTGGCATTTTTATAACTCTAAAAATCAATCATTTGCAAAAGCTTGATTCTGCTCTTTTAGATGAACTATTAGAAATTTTGCAGGAAGAAGAGAAGGATGAACAGTCATTTGTATGGGTTGTTCGAATTATAGCTGAAGAGAAGTTCTCTTGGAATCAAGGAGAGTTGGCGAAGGAATCTGATTTTTATGGAGAACTTTTTCAAACGTTGAAGAGTTTTACAGAAATAGAGGAAGCGATAGCACCGCTCTATAAGCATCCTAGTGCGAGAAAATATTTGTCGCCACTTTCTGAGAGCGATGTACAGGAAATAACGACAGACGCTGAGGCGTTATTAATGAAGAAGCTACTTAAGCAGTAGGGGGTGAGATGTTTGAAAATAAGGGAACTCCATATTTACGGTTATGGCAAATTGGAAAATGTAAGCATTAAAAATTTTCAAGATCTGAATGTTTTTTACGGGGAAAACGAAGCGGGAAAATCAACGATTATGTCATTTATTCATAGCATTCTCTTCGGTTTTCCTACAAAGCAGCAAAATGAACTGCGCTATGAACCGAAGCAAGGTGCGAAATATGGTGGCCAGCTTGTGCTGGAGTTGAAAGAAGGCAAGGCTACAATCGAACGTGTGAAGGGAAAAGCAGTCGGTGATGTCACTGTTCTATTGTCAGACGGCAGAAGCGGTGGCGAAGAATTGCTTAATGAGCTTTTATGGCGGATCGATAAAGGATTATATCAGTCAATCTTTTCATTTAATATACATGGTTTGCAAAATGTGCATCAACTGAAAGGGGAGGATTTAGGAAGGTTTTTATTCTCTACCGGAACAGTTGGCACAGAGCGATTGTTAATAGCTGAGACTGAATTACTGAAAGAAATAGATAGTCGCTTCAAGCCAAATGGGAAGAAGCCTGTCATTAATGAAAAGTTAAAGGAGATAAACGGTGTTCATAAAGAGCTAAAACGGGTAGAGCAAAAAAATGAACAATACGGGGAGTTTCTAAAGCAAAAAAGTCAAATCGAGGAAACCATTCAATTGAAACAGAAAGAAATGTACAGGCTGCAGAAGAAGTTGCAGCAATTGGAAGAATGGGAAAAGCTGTTGCCAATTGTAAAAGAAAAACGATTGCTCCAGAGCCAATTACACCAGTTTGAGGACGTTTCTTTTCCGATAGACGGACTGACTCGGCTTGACCAGCTACAGCAGCTATTAAAGCCGTTAGAAGGACAAATGAAGTCTTTGAATGAGCGCAATAAGAAAATGGAAGAAGAATTAAGACTTCATGAACCAAACGAGCAGTTAATTGAGGCAGAAACTGAGATACAACAAATTGTTGAACAGCTCACCCTTTATCAACAGATGAAAGAGGAGATTGAGCAGTGGCGAATAAAACGTGAGCAACTGGTTGAGAAAATCGAAGATATAGAGAGTATGCTCCATTTATCAATGGATGAAGACAGGTTGAATCATGTAAACACGAGTATTTTCATGAAGGATAAAGCGGCCCATGCTGAGAAAAAACAAATTCGACTGCAAGAGCAAAAGCTTGAGCTTGATCAACAATTTGTAAAGGAACAAGAGGAATTAGAAAGACTGGAACGTCAAATTGAGCTGCTTCAAGAGGAATTACTGCCTGACGCTGTTCGAGAGGAGAACGAAAATAGACTGCAGCGTTGCAAGCGGAAGGACTTAATAGAAAGGGAACTACATAGTATTGGTGATAAAATTCATCTTCTTAAAATGAATATTCAAAAAGAGAAGGAGCAGCTTCGCTCCAATCAAGTCCAAACGTTTTTTTTGGCGGGGCTTTTTGTCATATTGACGATTTGGGGACTCTTTCAGGAACAATGGGCTCTTATTGTTATTGGTGTACTCGGGATAAGTTTTTCTGGGTACACGCTGCTTGTAAGGAAGAAAGCTCGGCAGAAAGAGTATGAAGTTGAACTACAACGTTTAAAAGAAGAAGAAGTTTCTCTAAGAACAGAAATGAATGATTATTCTGGTGCAGATATTTCTTTTATAACGGAGCAATTAGAGCGAGATCAAGCTGTAAGAGAACAATTAACCGTTATGCAAATTAAATGGGAACAGCAGAATAATCAATATGAAAAAATACTTCATGCTTTTGAAACTTGGGAGCATGAAATGAAACAACATGAAGGGCTTTTACTTCAGCTTGGTCGAGAACTTTGCTTACCGAAGGAATTGGCTTTAGAGCATATTCATGAAGCGTTTCTGTTAATTTCAAAGCTAAAGGAATTAAAAAGGGAAAACCGCAATCTTGATTCGCAATTGCTGAAAAAAGAAGCGGATGTGAAACGTTTTGAGGAAAGAATAGAGAGGATATGGGCAAGGTTTTTCGCTCCGTCTTCAAGCTCGCTCAGCGATAAAATTTTTATATTAAGGGAACAGTTAAAAAAGGAATTTGTCAACAAACAAAAGTATGAATCGTTGATGGAGAAGGAGGCAGAATTAACGGAACAGCTAGAACATCTAACTAGAGAGTTTGAGCATCTTGAGCAGGAAAAGAAAGCCTTATTTGCGATGGCACAAGTTGATTCAGAAGAAGCATACCGCCTAAAAGGCAAGGAATTTGAAAAAAGAGAGCAAGTAGCTGTCAAGATGGAGGAGTTAGCAAGACAACTCAAATTATCTTCTTTAAATATTGATACAATGGAAGGGATAGAACCACAAGTTGAAAGAGAAAAGACGGTTAGCGCATTGCATGCTGTCAAAGATGATATTCAACAGCTCCAGCAATCCTTGGCAGAAGTAAAGCATCAGATTTCCCTGCTAGAGGAGGGAGGGGCATATGGCGAACTGCTTCATAAGTATCGGCAGCTCCAGTCTGAATTGAATGAAGCAGCGAAGGAATGGGCGAAGCGCATGGTTGCAAAAGAAATGTTGCAGAAGACCGTCAATCGTTTTAAAGAAGACCGTCTGCCATCAATGTTAAAAAAGGCAGAACAATATCTCGCATTTTTAACAAATGGCAATTATTTAAGAATCCTTCCCAAGACGGAAGCAAATGGATTTCTGATAGAAAGGGCGGATCATGTTCTTTTTGAAGCGAATGAATTAAGTCAGGCAACGATGGAGCAAATATATTTTTCGTTGCGTTTAGCATTGGCGACAACAATCTATAAAAGATATCCGTTTCCCATTATAATTGACGATAGTTTTGTTAATTTTGACCATGTGCGAACGTCAAATGTAATCGAGTTATTAAAGAGAATAAAAGATAATCAAATTCTTTTGTTCACTTGTCACCAACATTTACTAAGCTATTTTCAAAAAGAGGAAGTTATGAGCATGGACAAGCTTATTAGTAGAAATAGTAGCATTTCTATTTTTTAGACTCCATTTTGTTTGCTTTTCATCAAGGCTAAGGAATTGAATATGAAGTAAAAATTAACGACATAATATAAACCTGCCTTGAATTAAGTAGGTCGTTTTTTACAAACGATCATCCTTCATGCATATGCTATAATAGTTTCATAGAAAGGGGCGTCTGTTCATATGAGTAAGGGTATTCTCCATCATGATATCGGGGAGCAAGTTGAGAAGTTTCTACTTATTAAAAGTTCTGTAAAAGGTACAGCCAGCAACGGAAAACCATTCTTAACTCTCATTTTGCAGGATCAAAGCGGTGAAATAGAAGCAAAGCTATGGGACGCATCTGAAGCGGATGAAAAGAACTATGGTGCGGAGAAGATTGTGAAGGTGTTGGGGGATATCCAGAACTATCGAGGGAGAAATCAATTAAGACTTCGGCAAATTCGTCCCGCAACTCCAACGGATGGTGTTAATCTTTCAGACTTTTTATTAACCGCACCAGTTAGTAAGGAAGAAATGCTAAGCAAAATTACACAATATATCTTCGAAATGAAGAATCCAAATATACAAAGAATTACGAGGCACTTGCTAAAAAAATATCAGGATGATTTTTTAGAGTTTCCAGCAGCAACTAAAAATCATCATGAATTTGTTTCCGGCTTAGCCTATCATGTCGTTAGCATGCTGGACTTAGCCAAGGCAATTGCAGGTTTATATCCAAGTCTTGATAAAGATTTGCTATATGCAGGTGTGTTGCTTCATGATTTAGGCAAGGTAACGGAGCTTTCAGGTCCGATTTCCACAACTTACACAGTTGAAGGGAATTTACTTGGTCATATTAATATTATGGTATCTGAAATTGTCCAAGCGGCAGATGAACTCGGGATTTCTGGTGAAGAAGTAGTTATACTGCAACATTTAGTGTTATCACACCATGGTAAAGCCGAGTGGGGGAGTCCGAAGCCACCATTGATTAAAGAGGCGGAAATTCTCCATTACATTGATAATATCGATGCGAAAATGAACATGCTCGACCGGGCGCTTGAGCGTGTTAAACCAGGAGAGTTTACGGACAGAGTATTTGCCCTGGATAATCGCTCCTTTTACAAGCCTACTTTTCATAAATAAAAAAACGGTAGCCGTATGCATGGCTACCGTTTTTCTGATCGTTTAGAACATAAAATATATATCTACGTCTAGTCCAAATGTAAAAGCTTAACAACTTCAAATTTCTTTCACATCGGTGAGTCATTAAGAAGTGCCATCATATTATCGCTAGGAGATAAGTGGGGGCTCCACGACGTCTCCTTTTAAAATATATTTCCATGGAAAATATATGCTAGGTGAGCATGAAGGATAGTCCCCTTGATAGTCAGTCGAAAGTAGCAACAATCTCTCTTGCTACGCTCATATTTTGAAGACTTGTGCATACAATGGAATCAATAAGGCTTGTACAAATCTATATGCGTGGAGGAAGAAAACATGGATGTGCCTATTTGGGTTTTAGTGATTGTTGGTGGTATTGTCATAAGCGCCTTTATGGCTGTTAAAACAGGCAGAGAAGAAAGAGAAAAGGAAAGAGAATTGATTGAAAAAGAGGGAGAAATTTATATGGAGCGGTTGGAAAAAGAAAAAGAAGAGAAAACGGAGAGCCGTTCATTTGGCTAATGACTAATGATAGCTTAAAAAGAAGGGAGTGTAATATTAACTGTGTAAGTGAGGAATGCGTACGATTCCTTACTCACACAGTTTTTTATTTGATAGAATCATAAGTATAAAGCTAAAGGAGTGATTTCGGTGGGGAAATTGAAAAGAGATC
>NZ_JARGEJ010000240.1:0-442 GCF_029211245.1 Robertmurraya sp. DFI.2.37
TAAAGACATCACTAATGAAAAAGAAATAGAAGCATTAGAGAATTACATTCAAGAAAATATCGAAAATCAAATACGAGATATATTGGAAACTATGAAGGAACATCAAATAGATAACCTCGGTTTAGGAAAGTATTTAAAACAAAAAATGGATTATCAAACATGGAAAAAATTGGACTGGCCCAAGACAATTGACAGGGTGAATGTTACCCCTAGTGTTACCGTTAAAATAATTGATACCGGGATGGTTAAATAAAAAAACTTGCTAAGTATTTATCATGGCTTGAATGAATAGTATTTAAGTACGACTTAGTTTATGCAAAGGAGGGCATCATGGCTGTAATAAAGGCAAGTTATAATGATAAAAGACTTCTAGCAAGACTTATACGTGCGGAAGCAGAAGGTGAAGGGGAGCAAGGAAGGTTATTAGTCGCCAATGTTTGTG
>NZ_JARGEJ010000241.1:0-441 GCF_029211245.1 Robertmurraya sp. DFI.2.37
GGCTCAATTGGAAGAAATTGGTATTTCTAAGGATGAATTCCATAAGAATTTCAAATTGGATGGTGCTGTAGAAGACGTAGAGCAACAAGCTTTGGTAAATGCTACTCAGTATGATGGAATTACTGTTGATTCTAAGGCTGTTACTACTCCGGTTGGTGTGGTTTCACAGACTAATTGGGATCCGGCGGATGAAATGACTGAAGTTTTGACTTGGGTAGTTAAGAATAATCAGGCATATCACATCTTTAAGGCTGGTGCTAAGAGTATTGCAGTAAATGTACGTTATAGCTATGAAGTATCTGAAGGTGTATATCAATATGTATATGTTACTTTCACTTGGACTCCTAGTCCTTTGAACTTTACTCCTAATGGTACCATTGAAAACTCTGCTAAGATTGATAAATATTGGTATGAAAAGAACGGTGCTGTAGCAGGTTCTGG
>NZ_JARGEJ010000242.1:0-440 GCF_029211245.1 Robertmurraya sp. DFI.2.37
GCCGAAGGGTATGAATCCGGCAATACAGGTGATAGCGGCTAAAAACATCAGCGGGAATGTCATGGTACGTGGAGCCTCATGCGGAGTATGTGCATCAGGTCCGGATTCGTGGGAGTGTCCTTTCCATTCTCCATTCCAGAAAATACAATAATAAAGGCGGAACATATAAAATGCTGTCATGGCGGCAATGCCTGTCATTATCCATCCCATAACAGGACTGAATTGGAAGCAGGCAGTCAGAATTTCGTCTTTAGAGAAAAAACCTGAGAATGGCCAAATACCCGAGATAGCCAGACAAGCAATCAGGAATGTCCAGTGGGTGACGGGCATGAATTTATGAAGTCCTCCCATGGCGCTCATCTCGTTACTGTGTACGGCATGAATGATACATCCGGCTCCTAAGAACAGCAATGCCTTGAACATGGCATGTGTGAACAGGT
>NZ_JARGEJ010000243.1:0-439 GCF_029211245.1 Robertmurraya sp. DFI.2.37
TAAACTGGCACCTATGTCAAGGACACAATAAAAAAAGAGATTAAGCAACTAGAAGATGATTCCTATATTGAATAGGGGTCATCTTTTTTAAGTCCCACTGATATCGATAGTTGTTATAGTAAACCATATAATGATTTATTTTTGCCTTTAATTCTTTTAATGTTTTACAAGACTGATAGTCTACCTCATCCTTTAGATGGCCAAAGAATGACTCTTGAGGGGCGTTGTCCCAACAGTTTCCTCTTCTAGACATAGATTGGCCTAGACCATATTTTTTTAATAATTTTTGATATCTTGGGCTTGTGTAATGGCTTCCCTGGTCCGAATGAATAAAGGCATCTTTATGCAATGTAACTTTCTTGTTGTTCATCAATTTCTGGATCGTCTTCGTAGCGATATCTAAAGTAATACGGTCAGAAACATGATAAGCTAGGATTTC
>NZ_JARGEJ010000244.1:0-439 GCF_029211245.1 Robertmurraya sp. DFI.2.37
TCCAAAGCAGTGAGATGGTTTCTATTTTAATCTCCTGTTCTGTAGAGGCTTCGTAAATGGTTTTTCCATCGTTATCTATCAGTCTTTTAATTTGCCTTGCGGCAGCAGGATTGTAAATAGGACCGGATAATAGATAATCGTTCAGCTTGTTTTTGAAAGCTGTTTCATCCTGGCTTTCTGAAGCTAATGAAGTGAGTTGGGTTAATCGGGTTTCGAATAGTGTTTTAATGCCATGGGTGGATAACATCTTATTCTTTTGTTTCATAAGCAAACGGTTGTTAAGAAAGTGAATACTATAAATAACATATTTCTCGTAGAAAAGTTATCAAACTGTTAACTTCATGCTGCTAAGATAGTAAAAAAGCTTCTTTTATGCAAATTCATTAACAAAAAGACGCTTTTTATAAATAGCATTATTTTATAGAGTACATTTGCTTTG
>NZ_JARGEJ010000245.1:0-437 GCF_029211245.1 Robertmurraya sp. DFI.2.37
GGCATCAAAAGGGGGAATTGTAGCGATTACTCATGCGTTGGCAGCTTCCCTATCCAATGAACATATTACGGTAAATGCAATTTCCCCTTTTGATGCCGCATATGCTTCCGAATGGGGTTCTGACATGAGCGCTCTGGTAGAAGCAATATTGACTATGGCCCCTCCTTTATCATTTTCACACATATACTTGGCCGCTTCCTTGGAACACAGAAAAACACTTCTCAAATTCGTATTAAGCACGTCATCCCAGTCTTCAACGGACAAATCAAAGACATTTTTAAAACGGCTCACTCCCGCATTGTTAATTAATATATCGATTTTTCCATACGTACTTTTTACTACCTTCATTAACTAAACGATATCATCCACTTTGCGAACGTCTGTTTGAACAAACATACTTTGGCCTCCTGCGGCAAGAATTTCCTCCTTCACGCTTT
>NZ_JARGEJ010000246.1:0-437 GCF_029211245.1 Robertmurraya sp. DFI.2.37
TTGGTAATTGACACCCCAAAGAATGTATTTTACACTCCAGCCGGTGGCCGCAGCTATCTGCCACACTATACCAAAGGGGCTATGGGATCCGACATATTTCGTTCTTAACTCCCCTTTCTTTTTTGGCTCTCTCTCGGTTTCAGTGGATTGGATATCTGAACCGATTCGATAATACGCATAAAAGACTTTGTACCAAGCAAAGTGACAAAACGCTGGTTAGCACCCTGCAGGTACTTGTCAGGAACAAACCATCTCAAGAGCCATGCGACAATACCGGAAAACAATAGACCGGAAACCGCCCCACGGCAGATGGTCAGGGATACCATCTTGGAAACACGTTTGCCATGAATGGCAAGGAACGCCATCTCCTCATGCTTGTTGAACTGCTCCATCTCCTCGTATGTGATACCCAACTGCAGGTATAGCCTTGCGATCCG
>NZ_JARGEJ010000247.1:0-437 GCF_029211245.1 Robertmurraya sp. DFI.2.37
GCAAAAGTCTTGTAGTTAGAGAGAGGAATCTAAAGATAAAGAATGATTGTACTTGCTTTTGTTCTCTCTGAATGACATAGGGAAGGTTTAATCGATATTAAACTGTTTTTCTGCTCCTTTTACTTCAGCAGAGATGGTGACAGTCTCACCTTTTTGAAGCGTTTCTGGCAAAACCTTTGCACTTGTGACAACATTGATTTTACGCTTCTTCATTAGCAGTTGCATTTCCTTGGAAATTTCTTTGTCTTCTTTTGGTAAAATGCGATCCGCATATTCAATCACCGTCACTTCAACCCCAAAATCGGACAGCATTGATGCCCATTCAATTCCAATCACACCGCCACCAACGATGATGATTGATTGAGGAAGTGATTCCATTTGCATCGCTTCATCTGAAGTCATTACGAATTCACCATCTATGTCTAATCCCGGTAAAG
>NZ_JARGEJ010000248.1:0-436 GCF_029211245.1 Robertmurraya sp. DFI.2.37
GCACATATATTTTGCAGGCTACAAAAGTTAGTTTGGTACGTTTTGGATATATATACAAAAGCACAAACTAAACTCACAATAAAGTAGATTAAAAAAAAGAGAAGATGTTTTGATAAAGTCAGGAATCTATTTTCCCTTTTTAAGAGAACAACTCACGAGGTTATTCTATATTTTAATTGCAATTAGTTTATAGTATGGAAGATTTTAACTCACAATATGCCAACCATTCGAAATTAGAACAGCTAAAGCAGTTCATTTTGGAACATGGTACTTATATCGAACTCAAAAAGGGTGAACAATTCACTATTCAAGGCAAAGTGAATCATCGGGGAGCTTATATCGAACACGGCTTATTGAGATATACTCGTGTGGATGAAAAAGGGAATATACATATAGTAGGATATACTTTCTCCGGAGAGTTTACAGGAAGTTTATG
>NZ_JARGEJ010000249.1:0-434 GCF_029211245.1 Robertmurraya sp. DFI.2.37
CTTCTATTTCCTCGACACGGCTTTCTTGTTTCTGTTTCAATTCGGCTATCACCTCTTCATGTTGAGCAATATTCTGCTGCATATCCATCAGGTTCTGTTTCAGCTTCTGCAACAGATATTTATAATTGGATTGCTGTATCTTCTTGTTCTTCAGTATCTGTTGATAAATAATCACAATGACCAGCAGCAACACCACAGCTATCATCGCAATGGTGTATATCCTCCGTTTAGCCTTGAACTGTTCTTTCCTTACTTGCGCGTCGGCATTCCAACGATAGGTCTTCTTCTCCAGTTCCGTAGCCACATTGGTGGAATAGATAGAATCTTCCAACTGGGTGCTGATTTCCAGATATTCCAAAGCTTTCTCCACATTTCCCTGCTGCTTGGCTATGGCATACAAGTCAAAGAAAGAGAGATACCGGATATGAATATCG
>NZ_JARGEJ010000025.1:0-58734 GCF_029211245.1 Robertmurraya sp. DFI.2.37
ATCGGTGTCAGTACTTGTGCAATCGCCTGTTGAATAACTCTGTCTAGGACAGTTGGAATTCCTAATAAGCGTTTTCCACCATTTGATTTTGGAATTTCAACCCTTAGGACTGGCTGTGGTTGGTATTGTCTTTTTCGGATTTGACGAATCATTTCATCCTTGTTTAACACCATATATCGAGCTAACTCATCCACAGTCATACCATCCATACCTGCAGAACCTTTGTTTCTTTTGACCTGCTTAATTGCTTGTTCGAGGTTGTCCTTATCGAGTATTTTGTCGAGTAATTTTCTTTCATGCATGTTTGTTATTTCCTTTCTTTCTCGTGGTTCGGTATCCACTTTTCCGCGATTAGCCAGTGGTCTATTTCCTTCCCCAATTAAGATTTCTATAACGATAAAATTGTTCAGCCCTTCGTTCTTTCTAACTTTCGTTAGATGTCTTCACTACTAAGGCTTCTGCTGACTTCTCACCGTCCAGTCCTGCATCACTACAGGATTTTGGTACAGACTCATGAGACCTCCCCAGTTAAGGCGCGAACTCTTTCCCCCCATCTATCTGCCATATATACAACTCATGAATAAGTAGCTATTGGACTTCAACTTCTTTGGCAGTCTTATCCTCATGTGTTGCCTCTTATATGATTTCTGTTCGTCAGACCGGAGGTTTGCCTCGAGCTTCCTTCAGATTCCACGTCACCATGGACACCCTTGCTGTCAGCTATGTACTTACCGCTACCAGGTCGTACTCGGGACTTTCACCCGTTAGAGTTCGCCCATGCTGGGCGAACCAAAAAAGCAAATGAAAGTTTCTTCACTTGCTTGATCGTATTAACACTTTATTTTGGATTTTCCTTTTAATTTTCGGCAAGTGCTTTCTTAGCCAATGCCTGTATTGTCATATCATCCATCGGTGGGTTATGGAGCCCAGCCCTCACATCACGATAATAGCGTTGAAGAGGGTTTTGCTGAGACAGGCTTCTGGCTCCCACGATTCGCATCGCCAAATCCACTACCTCAATCGCTTTGTTCGTCACCGCATATTTAACTGCACCAAGGTCAGCATTTAAGCGCATCCTTTCCGCTTCTGTTATGGCATCCCATTGCTTCGCGACCGAATAGAGAAAATGCTTCGCTTCTAAAATTCGCAACTCCATTTCACCTACTCGTTGTTGAACTGTTGGAATATCAATAATCGTCCCTGAAAGACTGTTCGGTGAGTATGTTTTGGCAAAATGGATCGCATACTTTTGTGCAGCCTGAGCAATCCCTAAATAGCAGGCTGGAATATGCAACAACCAGCCATTCGCTCCTTTCTGTCCTGGAACAAATCGCTCGACATATTCATCACTTAATACTTCAACATCCTTCAAGACTAGATCATGGCTCCCTGTTCCTCTCATCGCAATGCTATCCCATGTTTCTTCAATAATGACACCAGAACGAGAACGATGAATAAGAAAATTCCCAACCTCTTCGGACTCTTTAATACTTGCACTAACAATAAAATAATCAAGTACTGGAGACATCGTTGTAAAAGTTTTACGTCCATTTATAAGCCAGCCATTATCAGTTTTCGTGGCAATTGTTGTTGGTTTTCCACCTCTTGTCGGGCTCCCTGTTTGTGGTTCACTCGCAGCACCATTTAATAAAGCACCTTTTTTGACTTCTTCCAGTACCCTTTTAAAAATATCATCGCGCCATAGCCTTTTTTCTGCAAGATTTTTTACTATCCCCATATGCCAACCGATCGCTAAAGCGGTTGCTCCATCACCGATCGCCATTTGCTCCTGTAAACGGACTAATTCATATAAAGTAATTTCTTCTCCACCATATTCTTTTGGCACCGTTAGTTGAGTGTATCCTGAAGCTTTAAGCTCTTCAATATTTTCAAAGGGAAAAGAAGCTTCTTCGTCAACCTTTGCTGCTCTTGTTCTAAACTGTTCAGACATTTCTCTCATTAGCATTAGTTTTTCTTCAAATGTCTTTATCTCTTGAAATCGCATTTCTAATCCCTCACTTATTAATCCTACTATATTCATAGGAATTATTATTATCCCTATTATGGATCAATTTCATTTATTAAACAATAAATTTACCCCACAACGACAAAAAAGCAGAGAGAATGTTCGAAACTCACTCTCTCTGCTCTTTATGCTTATTTTTTATCTTTTTTTGGCTTCTCTTTCTTGGGAGCTTTTTCTCCCTTTTTCAATTTATAAAGCTCTATCGTTTCAGTCGTTTTATTGCCTCCAAGATCCTCTACTTCAAATGTAAAAGTATTCCAACCATCCTTTAACTGCAAAGTATACTCAGAAAAGACTTTGTCAAAACTCCTCATCTCATAAGGAGCTTTCATCTCTTGGTAAAATTCTTCATTTCCATTGAAATAAAAGCGAATTTCATCAAAATTATCCTGGACTCGAACGTTTACAACTGGATCTTTCCCATTATGCTTAATGTACTGTTCTTTTGGCAATCCACTTACTTCCAATACAGGTGCTGTGCTATCAACAAATACATCCCTCTTAATGGAAAACTCATTGCCAGCATAATCAATCGCTCTCACACCCAATCGATGGAAATTATCTTCTACTCGAATCATGGCATCAAATTCATAACGATTAGTAGATTCATTAAATTCGAATGGAATTTTTTCACCTGAGATGGACATTTCCTTTAAGCCCGATTCGTTTTCAATTACATAGCCGTTCACATGCAGGTCACCCGAATTAAAAACCTCTAGTGCTTCTGGATTTTCCAAATAGACAAATGGCATTGTTGTATCGTTATTGTTTCCTTCCACTGTTTCCTCCGTTACATTTCCAGCATAATCATAAGCTACAACAGTTACCTCGCCCTGTGCTACTTCCTGAGGCAGAATGTACTCAGTCGTATCACCAGAAAGGGGCGTCTCAAGGATAGAGTCTTCATCTACTAATATATCAATATAGGCGATTCCTGAACCATTCTCATTATCTTCGACATTCATAGTTAAAGTAGTTTCCTCTAATTCTGCTGTAACCGTTGGCGCCACTGTATCAACAAGGACCGGAATTAAGACAGATTGCCACTCGGCATTCGGGTAGTCAATAACGGCACGAATTTCGTAATAGTACTGCCCATCTGCTGCTGTCGCATTTCCAATTGTTCCATCCCATTGCCATAATGAGTTGAGAGTATAATGTGGATTTAAGCCGCCATCGTAATAATTTTTACGCACCTCATTTTCAGTCCGTAGCTTTCTTAAGCGACTTCCATCCTCATCGAGAATCGCTAATTCTATTTGTTTAGCATTTCGAAGGAAGGAGAGAACTGGTATGAACTCATCTTGAACATCATCTCCGTTTGGAGAAATAGCAATATTTTCTTTAGAGATAGTTTCCGTGATCGGATCATAGCCTAAATAATTATAGCTATCCTCCCCGGCATTATATACGGCGCCCCCCATTCCATAAAAAGACTGTTCATCATATACCATCCCATCAATAATAGGAGCTTGATCCCAGTTGCCATTAAAGCCCACATACGGAACTGTTAATGTTGGATTAACATCTGCTTGGTCCGTCATCGTTACAAATCCTTCAACAAAATATCCATTGACAAAGACATCTTTTGCCGGTACTAACTGATTAGTAGATGGTTCAACAACGGTTGCATTCGATAGATCCGCGGCAACCGTAAATGTTACTGAGCCGTGTGCCGGAACAGATACTTCTGTTAATGCTTCTCCATTGATAAGAACATCTGCATCATAGATCGGTGCAGCCTCTAGTGTATCCGGCTCATAACCTAACTCACCCCAGCCTGCAAAATCCGTTTGTAAATTGGCCGAAACATTATAGCGAACTGCTTCATCACTATAGTTTTTGGCCGTTAAAGTAAACTCAAATTGATCGTCTATTTCTTTTAATGCGACCTTTGCTTCGTTGCTACGGCTCTCGGTAACAATAACCGGGGATTTTAACGCAGAATGAAGCTGCATAATTCCTGCACCTTGTCTTCGGGGAGAATACGGATTATCCCAGCCGAACACCCCGTTGACGAACCCTTGATCCTTAATCGGACTAGATGTATTTAGAAGCAAGTTTTTAGCAATATTTACTCTCTCAAAGCCAATTGCACCAAACTCATTATCTACCCTTTCTAGGACAAGAGCCGCACCACCAGATACATGAGGAGCAGCCATTGATGTCCCACTCTTCATTCCATACTGATTATTTTCAAGGGTTGAGTAAATTTGCCCACCTGGAGCGGTTATTTCTGGTTTAAAATCTAAGTTCGGAGTTAATCCCCAGGATGTAAAAGCACTCATTTTTCCACTTTCAGGGTTTGGAGCAGTGGTTTTTTCTCCGTTAAATGTAATGGAAACAGCTTGTCCAGATTGAAGAGCAGCTGCTAGTTTATCACCGTCTGTTTTAAGCATAAATAACTGCGGTATAGTAATAGCAGCATCTGTCGCCATGTTGACATACCCATCAGCATTATTATAAATAATCGCTCCTAACGCCCCTGCATTTTGGGCATTTAATGCCTTATCAACAAAGGAAAGCTCACCACGTTGAATTAATACATACTTTCCATCAGCATTCGTAAGCTCTTCCGGATAACCTAGCCCACCATAAACAAGTTCGAATGTGTTTACCTCACCATCATTTGGATGAATATTCCCAGCGGAGAGAAATGGAGCTTTATCCTCTTCTCCCTCAATGACATAATTGACTGCATCCAAATCCATAAATGTATTTTCAACAGAAGCAACTTGAAGAGAATCGTAAGCAAGTCCTGGTGAACCGGAAACACCAATATCAGGATTGGATGCTAATGGATTAGCCCAACCGTTGCCTAAATGAGCTGAATTTCCTGCAGATATAGACATGACAACTCCATTTTCAACCGCTCTTGTAATGGCCTTCTGTTCCATTGTCTCCGCTGAAACAAACCCTGCTGTTGAACCGAGACTCATATTTAACACATCTGCACCTAAAATGATGGCGTCATCTATCGCCTTTACATAAATATCCCCATAAGTTGTCGTAATATTAGGATCATTGCCAAAAACCTTTAAAGCTAATAACTGTGCTTCTGGAGCGACTCCCTTTATTCCACCATTTTCCTCGTTCCCATTTGCTCCAACTGTACCTGCAACATGCATTCCATGCATCGAAGCTCCAGGGGCAATATCGCGAATAACATTGTTTTCATCCATATAATTATATCCATAAGGGACTTTTTCAGAAAAATATTGACCCTTAAGACCGTTTTCTCTTATATACTTATTCACATCATTTTTTTTCAGTGCTGCCTCTTTTTTTGATGTAAGAACCATATCCTGATGTGACGGATCAATTCCAGTGTCTATAACACCAACTATTTTTCCTTCACCCTTATAACCATACTCTCTCCAAGCCTCTTGAGCTTGAACAAGTTCTTTACTATACGCCATATCTGGAGATTCTTCTGGACGTTCATATTCCAGTGTTATTTCAACCTCAGAAACTTCTGGTAACTTTTCTATTTCTTCTATATCCCCATATTTAACTTCTGCACTAAAACCGTTTAAAACAGTTGTAAATGATTCTTTCTCACGAAGGCTAATCTTTTGCTTTTTGACTTTTTCCTTTACCTTATTTTGTTCTTCAAGCTTTGCCGCTTTTAAATTTTTCTTCGTTGCCTCTGGGAGTTCTTTATAACGCTTTCCCTGTTTTTGCGCATATTCAATCGCTGGCTCCGTTTTCATCTCAACAATAACCCGCACCGTATCGGATGGATCATATACGTGTTCGAACTCAGATTTTTGAATCGATTTAGTTGCTGTGATTGTTTTTTGCGTACCTTCCTTCTCCTGCGGAAGGCTTGCTCCTGAAACAGAAGTAGTGAAAAAAAGTAATACGATTAATGAGAGCGATAGTGCTTTAAGCCTCTTCATAAAGTCCTCCTTTTTTGAAAAAAGTATATAAATTCAGAATATTCCATCCGTATTTTAAAATTATCATATGTGCGATTTTCATTCATAGTGGCTGAGGACTCAAAGATTCATAAATATGCTAGTTATTTTGGATTATTTTTCCTAGTTTGCTAACTTTTTAGTGGGTTACAACATGAAAACGCAGCGATTTCACAAATTTAGGCGATTGGACTCGTTTACTTGTCCAACCGCCTTTACTCGTTTGTCATATGATATTAAGGAAGCAGCTCCCCTTATGCTGTTAGATGTGAGCTGGAGGTGATTTTATGAGCTACGAACAAGGAGGCAACTCAAGATTTGCGCTAATTGTTGTTCTATTCATTTTGCTAGTTATCATCGGAGCTAGCTATATTGGTTACTAAACAAAAATAATAATTCTTCGCCACACCAGTTTGCATAAGCGCCTTTTTGGCGCTTTGTACATATTCAAATCATCTTTTAGTATCTAAAAGCAGCAAGATTCTTTATTACAGCCCTAGATAAAACCATCGGCAAATGTTATGATTTCTAAAAACAAAAGTTTGCTATGGAGCGATAAGGAGAGAATCGATAAACGATGAGAAAGATAGGAAGTTTTGAAAAACATCCCAATATATGTACACCGTTAATTGGTCATACAAGAAATGATTTGATAATAGAAGCAAAACGAGTAAAAGAGCATGCTCCCGACATGATCGAATGGAGAGCAGATTACTATGAAAATTTACATAAGGAGCAAGATGTAATTACACTTGCTAATGATTTAAAAGAAGAAATAGGTGATATTCCCCTACTTTTTACAATTCGCTCTGAAGTGGAAGGGGGAAATCCCATTTCTTTAACTAAGCCTGAGTTGCATCAGCTGCTTCATTTAATATGTAAAGATGGAGCCATTGATCTGATTGACTATGAAATGCATCATGAAGTAGAGTCCATTTTACAAATTCGCTCAGTTTCTAAGAAACATGGGAAGCGTTTAATTTTATCGTATCATAACTTTGAATTCACTCCTTCAGCTGAAGAACTTTTCTCTATTTTGAAAAAAGCGGAATCATTACATGCCGATATCGGAAAAATAGCTGTTATGCCACGAAATCATAGCGATGTTCTCAAATTGCTTAACGTGACTGCGGATGCCGAAAAACAACTATCTATTCCAATCGCCACGATGGCTATGGGCAAAATTGGTGCGATTAGTCGAATGGCTGGCTGGATATTTGGTTCACACCTAATTTTTGCTGTCGGTAACAAAAGCTCTGCACCTGGACAAATTTTAATAGAAGATTTGCGCACCATTATTGAAACAATGAAAAAATATCAGGATTAGAAAAAAACGCACCTTCATAACAGTTAACCTCGAATCATAAACCTTATAAAAATTGAATAAATGAACTTTGCAAAAATTCTATTGCCATTTAAGTGCTGAATAGATTAGAAATTGTTCCAGGTACGTTCAGGCTTAATAAAATTGAACGCTTTCAATATTTGCTCTATCATTCTTCCAAAAAAAGGATGTTGGCTGTATAACGGGAGCCAACATCCTTTCTCTATGCTGTTCGATAAATTTTCACGATATTAATGACAATCACTTTAACGATAGAGTACAGTGGAATCGCAAAAATAACCCCGACAATCCCCACTAAGCTTCCAGCTGTTAACACGAGCACAATGATCGTTAAAGGGTGGATATTTAAAGTCTTTCCCATAACATTTGGTGAAATGACATTTCCTTCAAGTTGTTGAGCAATTAATGTAACAATAGCAACATATACGACAAGTATTGGCTCTTGAAATAAAGCTACTAATAGAGCGGGAATAACAGCAATAAATGGTCCTAAAAACGGGATAACATTTGTGAACATCCCAAACACAGCCAAAACCAAGGAGTAATTTAGCCCAATAATAGAATAGCCAATAAATAAGAGAATCCCTAAAATTAAACAAACGAGCATTTGTCCTTGTATGTAAGTGGCGATTGTTTTATCCATATCTTTTAAAATGGCAAGTACATTTTCCTTTTTAGCTCTCGGGAAAAATACCGTAACACTAGTGGAAAAGCGTTGACCATCCTTTAACATATAAAAAAGAATGAATGGCACTAATACTAAACCAAATAAAATATTAATAAAACCACCAATTACTCCAAAAACTCCTAATATCCCATTGGCAATGTTGCCAACATTATCTTGCAGCCTTGTCTCAATATCTTGACTGGCAGCAAGGAAAGAATCTTGTATGAAGCTAGGGAACGTACTACGATTTTCTTGGACATATTCTACCCAATCCATAACTGTCGAGATCATTGCCGGCAAATTAGCGACAAATCTTTCGAGCTGATCATTTATTGGAGGAGCAATTAACTTTATAATCCCATATATAAATAAGATAATTGCAAAATAAGCTGCAATAATCGCTACCCACTTGGGGCACTTTTGCTTGACAAGATAAGTAACTAACGGGCGACATAAATAATATAAAATTCCCGCCAGCACAAATGGAAGAAAAATTGTCTTCAACAAAACCATAATAGGTTCTAGAAGAAAATTGTTAACATTCACCAAAAACACAATTAGTAAAAATAAGATGATCGCAATCATTATTCGAAACCATCTTTTTTCCGTTAATGCCATTTATAAAATCACATCCTACACTGTCCAAAATTTACCTCTCTTGAATATATCAATCTTTTCATAAAAAATCCATCTAAAACTAATGAATCAAGGAAAAAAGCGAGTGATACTCCACTCGCTTATGCTTCTATTGTTTTAATTGACTTAATTAGCTTTTCAATTTCATCAAGGTTATCTTTATGAAATAAATCGACGATCTTGCTTCCTACAACAACACCATCACAGTATTGACTAATCTCTTGTACCTGTTCAGAGGTTGAAATTCCAAATCCGGCAAGTACTGGCAATGAGCTTATTTCTTTTATAGTTTTCAAGTATTTCTCTACTTGAGCATGGAACTTTGCTCTTGCCCCAGTAATTCCTGTTACGGTAACAGCATAAAGAAACCCTTTCCCTTTACCCGCAATTTCTTTAATTCTTTCATTAGAACTCGTTAAGGTCACGAGACGAATAAGCTCGATATCAGAAATTTGAAAATGAGGAAGCAACAACTCCTCTTCTTCAATAGGTAAGTCTGGTATAATACAACCATCTACTCCAGCTTGACTGGCATCTTCAATAAAAGAAGCAATGCCATAAGCATAAATCGGATTCATATACGTCATTACAATGATCGGAATTGAAACAATTGGTCGGACCTTTAAAATGGTTTGAAGCACTGCCTTTAAAGTAACACCTTCGTCAAGCGCACGCAAACCCGCAGCTTGAATCGATGGACCATCGGCAACTGGATCAGAAAAGGGAATGCCTATTTCTACAGCGGTCGCCCCACAAGATTCAAGAAAAACGATGCGTTCCATCAATTTTTCAAGTCCTCCATCGCCCGCCATAATGTAGGGAACAAACCCTTTCTCCTCTTTTTCCTTTAAACGCTCAAATGCTTTGGTTAAACGATTCACTCTTGCTCTCCCTCCAATCTCGCCTTTACAGTTTGAACATCCTTATCTCCTCGCCCAGATAAACAAACAACAATGCTCTCTTCCTTTCCCATCTTTCTAGCAAGCTTGATCGCATAAGCAATAGCATGTGAACTTTCTAAAGCTGGGATGATACCTTCTAATTTGCAAAGAAGCGTTAATGCCTCTAATGCTTCATCGTCTGTGATGGAGTGATACTCCACTCTACCAATATCTTTTAAATAGCTATGCTCTGGTCCTACTCCTGGATAATCAAGTCCAGCTGAGATGGAATGAGCTTCTTGAATTTGTCCTGCTTCATCCTGTAATAAGTACATGAGCGCTCCGTGCAGAATACCCGGTTTTCCTTTTGTTAATGAAGCGGCATGGTGCTCTGTGTCAACACCAAAACCAGCAGCTTCAACTCCATACATTTTGACTTGCTTTTCTTCAATAAACGGGTAAAACATTCCCATTGAATTGCTACCACCGCCAATGCATGCCACTAATGCATGCGGCAATCTTCCTTCCTTTTCCATAAACTGTGTTTTTGTTTCTTTTCCAATGACACTTTGAAAGTCACGAACCATCATAGGAAATGGATGGGGACCCATAACTGAACCTAAAATATAATGGCATTCCTCAACATTAGAAACCCAGTATCGCAACGCTTCATTACATGCATCCTTTAACGTTCTACTTCCGGAAGTCACTTCTTCAACTTTTGCTCCTAAAAGTTCCATGCGAAAAACATTTAATTGCTGTCGTTTTATATCCTCTGCTCCCATAAAAATGACACATTCTAAGTTTAGCAATGCACAAACTGTTGCAGTCGCAACCCCATGTTGGCCAGCACCGGTTTCTGCGACTATTTTCTTCTTCCCCATCCTCACTGCTAACAGCGCCTGCCCAATTGTATTATTAATTTTATGAGCGCCTGTATGATTCAAGTCTTCACGTTTTAAATATATTTTTGCTCCACCGCAAAATTCAGTCAGGTTTTCAGCATAGTAGAGAGGCGTTTCTCGTCCTACATAATTCGCTAACAATGAATGTAGTTGTTCTTGAAACCCTTTGTCCTTAACCGCTTCCTGATATGCGCTCTCCAATTCTTTCACTGCTTGTATGAGTGTTTCCGGGATAAATCTGCCACCATATTTGCCAAAATGACCTTTCTCATTCGGTAATGTATACGTGCTCATCCTATTTCCTCCCGATGCTTGGCCTGTTCTAAAAACGACCGAATTTTGACAAAATCTTTTTTCCCATCTGTTTCAACACCACTGCTAACATCAACCATATAAGGATTGCCTTTCCTTATTGCCTCTGTTACGTTTTCCGGATTCAATCCGCCAGCTAAAATCATTTTCTTGCCCCTTACTTCAAAATTTTCTAACAGGCTCCAATCAAATTTTATTCCGTTTCCACCGCGGTATTTCCCTTTCGGACTGTCAAGAAGAACATATTCACAATCATACTCGGCAATTTTTTTGATGTCTGCCCTAGATTCAATGCTGAATGCTTTAATAACAGGAATCGCAAAATTCCGACAATAATCCGGAGACTCATCCCCATGTAGCTGTACAGCATTGAGCCCTGTTTGCGCTATAATTTCCTGAACTTTATCAAACTCCTCATTAACAAAGACGCCTACTTTGAAAACTTCAGTCGACATTTCTTTAATGATCTTCCTTGCCTCATTTGGAGAGACTTTCCTTTTACTTTCCGCAAAAACAAAACCGAGAGCATCTGCTCCTTTTTCAACTGCATATCGACCAGTTTGCACATCTTTAATTCCGCAAATTTTTACCTTCATTGCCCAAATCCCCCACTTAATGGAATCTTCATTACTTTAATAATTTCACTAGGATTTTGATGCTTCATAAAAGTTTCTCCAACAAGAATTCCGTTGGCCCCTGCAGCTGCAACTCTCTCAACATCTTCAATAGTGCCAATGCCACTCTCACTAATTAAAAATCGCTCTTCTTCTCGTATAAACGGTGCAAGATACTCTGTAACACCGAGATTGACCTCAAACGTTTTTAAGTTGCGATTATTGATCCCTATTAAACGATTATCTGTCTTTAATACTCTCTCTGCTTCCGCCTCATTATGAACTTCCATAAGCACATCCAATCCCTTCTCCTTGGCATACTGATAAAGATTGTGAAGCTGCTTATCATCAAGCGCTGCTGCAATGAGAAGAATTATATCCGCCCCGGAATTTTTAGCTACATCAATTTGAATTGGATCGATAATAAAGTCCTTACATAAAATTGGATGGGCAATCGACTTTCTGATCACCTGTAAATCATCCATTGACCCTTTAAAAAAAGTGGTGTCAGTTAATACGGAAACCGCATCTGCTCCTGCTCCAACATACATTTGCGCCTGAGAAGCAGGGTTTGAATTTATATTAATATCCCCTTTTGAGGGTGACGCTCTTTTAAATTCTGCGATAATCATCAGCTCTTTTGCGTTCTCAAGCTTTTCTAACATTGAGTTTCTATTAGGAGCAGCAGGCGCTTTCCTAACTTGACGCTCCTTAAGTGCTTCTACTTCTTTTTTCTTCTCCGCCAAAATGGTTTCTAATATCGTTTCCAACTATATCACCTCTGTCTTCTCAGCATGGCTATTTTCAATTAGTTTTTCTAGTTTTTCCAAAGCTGCTCCTGAGTCAATACTTTCTGTGGCAAGCTTAACCCCATCTTCAATCGAAGAAGCGAGTCCACCTGTAAAAATACCTATTCCTGCATTGAGGAGTACGGTATCACGATGCACCCCTTTTTTACCTTTTAAAACACTCAAAAGGGTTGCAGCATTTTCCTTACAATCTCCACCTTTTATCGCTTCATTACTGCAAATAGAAAATCCAAGCTCTTTTGGGTGGAGGACTCGATACTGAATCTTTCCATCATCTAAAATCGCTAAATGATTTTCCCCTGCTAATGAAGCTTCATCCATAAAACCAGCCCCATTTAATACAACTGCGCGTTTTCTTCCGAGTAATCTTAAAACTTCAGCAAACATTTCAATTAAATCTCTGCGATAGATCCCTAGAAGCTGAAAGTCCAAATCAACTGGGTTTGTCAGCGGTCCAATTAAGTTGAAAACTGTAGGAATACGAAGATCTTTTCGAACCTTCATAATTCTTTTGATATTCGGATGAACATAGGGTGCAAACAAGAAGGTAATGCCCACATTCTTCAAAATCTTTAGCGAAATATCCGGATTCAAATCTAAATTCACACCTAAATATTCCAGCACATCAGCGCTCCCAGTTTTACTAGTAATGCTACGGTTCCCATGCTTTGCCACCGTTAATCCTGCACCGGCCATAACAAAAGCTGATGTTGTACTAATATTAAAACTTTTTGAACCATCGCCACCAGTCCCACAATTATCAATGACATGGGAAATTTCCGAATGAAATGTTAACGCATTTGCCCTTAATGCTTCAACGATTCCAACAATCTCATCTACTGTTTCACCCTTTGTCTTTAAACCAATCATAAAAGCAGCAATTTCGCTATCTGTTGTATCCTCAGAAAAAAGATTGTTCATTGCATCTTGTATTTCTTTTTTTGATAAAGAATCTCGATCAGCTAGGCGTTGTAAATAATCTCTCATTTTCCTACTACCTCCTTACATCGTTCAGAAACTTATTGACCATTTTCATTCCAGCTTCTGTTCCAACTGACTCTGGATGAAATTGAAGACCGTATAACGGGTAGTTCTTATGCTTAATCGCCATAATCTCATAATCATCAGTCGTTTCACCTAATACTTTGAAATCTTCCGATAGCGTTTCTTTTTTTATTACTAATGAGTGATAGCGCATAATCTCAATTGGTGCAGGCAAGTTTTCAAATAGCTCACTCCCCGTATGAGACATATATGATCGCTTTCCATGCATAATATTTTTTGCTTTTACTATCGTCGCTCCAAAAGCATAGCCGATCGCTTGATGACCTAAACAAATACCAAGAATCGGAATCTTCTCATAGAAAGATTGAATCACGCTGACGCAAATCCCTGCATGTTCTGGTCTTCCTGGTCCCGGAGATAAACAAATTGCCGTTGGGCTTAATGCTTTAATTTCCTCTATTGACACTTGATCATTTCGTTTTACAATCACTTCTTCGCCTAAAACTCCAAAATATTGGTAAAGATTAAAAGTAAAAGAATCATAATTATCGATGAGTAGTATCATTTCTCCTCCTCCAAGTATGCTTTCAATTTATGCAGTGTTTCTTCATACTCCTTCTCTGGATCCGAATCATGTACTATTCCTGCCCCAGCTTGAATATAAACAGCTTCACCCTTCATAATCATCGTCCGGATGGCGAGGGCAAAATCCAGATTGCCGTTGGCAGATAGATATCCAATGGCACCTGAGTAAACTCCTCTTTTTATTTCTTCAAGCTCATTGATAATTTCCATCGCTCTTATTTTCGGGGCACCAGATACCGTTCCAGCTGGTAAGCAGGCTATTAACGCATCAATCGGACTGTATTCTTTTTTTAAAACACCACTCACTTCAGAAACTAAGTGCATCACATGCTTATATTTTTCAATTTCCATATATTTCTCCATTTTAACAGTGCCAAATTCACTAACTCTACCAATGTCGTTGCGACCCAAATCGACTAACATTTGGTGCTCCGCCAACTCTTTCTCATCATTTCTTAGCTCTACTGCGAGTTCCTCATCTTCTTGTTTGTTTTTCCCTCTTGGCCTCGTACCAGCAATCGGATTTGTAATGACCTTATTCTTTGCCACTTTAATTAAACTCTCAGGTGATGCACCAGCGACAATATAATCTTCGAAATCCAGATAATACATATATGGAGATGGATTTTGGATTCGTAGCTTGCGATAAAAAGAAAAGGGGTCACCGTTCATTTTTGCTGTCATCCGCTGTGACAGGACAACTTGGAAAATATCACCTTCCTCAATATATTCCTTTGCTTTTTTCACTTTCTCTATAAAATGTTCTTTCGTCATGACTGATTCAAATGAAGTGAGGTTAAAAACTTTGTCTTCCTTCGGTTTGACCTCTGCAATTTCATTTTTTCTTGCCTGTAATCGCGCTTTTAGCTCCGTTTTTGTTGTTGACTCCAATAATGGAATGCCGTACAAATATACTTTTTGTTGTAAGTGATCGAATGCAATGATTTCCTCAAACATCATAAAATGGACATCTGGAAGAGAAAAATAATCAGGCAAGTTTTTCCCAATCTTTTCATAATGGCGAGCAACATCATAGGAAGCAAAACCAATTGCACCTCCAATGAAGGGAATGGAGTTCTCCACATCTACTACCACTTTTGACATCAACTGTTTCACCACTTCGAGAGGCTTTTCTGAGACAATTCGCTCACCACCATGCGTTGTAATAACTGTTTTCGATTCAAATCCTTTTATTTCAAATGCTGGACCTGCACCAATAAACGAATATCTACCAGAATCTTCATGCTTTAACGAACTCTCCAATAAAAATTTCTTTCGTCCAGACAACTTCTGATAAATGGAGATCGGTGTGAGGGTGTCTCCTTGAATAGTCTCGATTAAGACGAATTTTTCCTCTACTCTCATCAATGCGATAACCCCTTTCTCATTAATATTTCTTATAAAGTCATAACAAAAGCTGCTCTAACCGATGATCAGATAATAACAAGACTAGCATGACTGCTTTTTTGGGCTCATTTCATGTCAAACAAAGAGTTCACTCGAAATGGGCCAAAATGAACATTGAAAAATTACATAAAATCAAAATAAAAAAGCCCTCTATAAACGCATTGCTACGCTTATAGAGGACGATAATATTCACCGCGGTGCCACCTCAAGTTAGAGCTTAAAAATACTCCCACTTCTTTAGATTCACAAATTTCATTGTAAATCCTATCCTTTTAACGGTGGAATTCCGTACAGCCCTACTGATCCTTTCAAGCTGTCTCTCGTAAGTCCATTCGATGAAAGTGATTTTACCGGCTCCCACCTTCCCCGGCTCTCTGAAAAAAATCAAATTTTCATTTACTTCTCTTACTCAACGATGTTCGTTATTCAGTTGTCCTAATAAAAACAAAAAGGGCTTCTCATCCTAAGAAAAGGACGAGAAACCCGTGGTGCCACCTTCATTAGCTAAAATAATTAGCTCACTCATCAGTATCAATTGCAATCCGCAATGTAATACCTGTCTCTTGTAACGATGAGACTCGTTCGCCAAAGCCTACTACACATTATGATTCGGTTTGGAAGCTCAGAAGCCCATTCACTTAAAATTCAGCACTGATTTTCACCATCCATCAGCTCTCTAAAGAATCCTTTTAAGCTACTCTTCTTCGTCATCGCCATTCATTTATTGTTAATTATCATATACACATTCAGGTTTAAAGTCAACCTATTTTTATCAAAAAATTCTAATACTTTATTCGATCCATAAATAGTAAATCTTTTTTCAGTTAGTTTTTTGGCATTTAGGTAAATATTAAGGTTGGGAGTTATCAATTCTAAACTGATATGAAGTCTTCTAATTGCTGAATAGTGTTAACAATAATATAAAAAGGACGGAGCAAAAGATGGATTTCATTGAAAATTCTTTGACAAGTAGAGAGGATAGCAAGAAAGCAAAACAATCTTACGGGAATAAATGGAGTGTTTTAGCTATTTCCTCGATCCCTCTTGTAATGACCTTAGGTAATTCAATGCTCATTCCCGTTCTTCCAGCAATGGAGGACAAATTAAATATTTCTTCATTTCAATCAAGCTTAATCATTACTGTTTATTCGATTGTGGCGATTATTTTGATCCCAATTGCAGGATTTTTATCTGATCATATCGGGCGAAAGAAAGTAATCATCCCTAGTCTTGCTATTGCTGCTATTGGTGGTCTCATTTCTGGTTGGGCTGCATGGAAAATTAAAGACCCCTATTGGATCATCCTTGTTGGTCGAGCTCTTCAAGGCATCGGGGCAGCAGGGGCAGCACCGATTGTGATGCCTCTTGTAGGAGATATGTTTAAAAGTGAAAAAGAAGTCAGCAGCACACTTGGAATTATTGAGACATCTAACACCCTTGGAAAAGTCATTAGTCCAATACTTGGAGCATTTTTGGCAACTTTTATCTGGTTTATTCCGTTTCTGTCCTTTCCAATATTTTGTCTTATTTCCATTCTTCTAATGGCTTTTTTTGTTAGAAGAGGCAAGACTGAATACGAACCAATCCCATTTAAAGAATTTATTCATCAGGTTAAAAAGATTTTTAAAAATAATGGCAGATGGCTACTGGCCATTTTTGCTATCGGGATCATTTTAATGTTTGTACTATTCGGCGTCCTCTTTTATTTATCTGAAGTACTTGAAAGAGAGCATCATATTATGAATGTAAAAAAAGGACTTTACCTTGCTCTGCCGTTAGGAGCATTATGTCTTACTTCGCTCATTACAGGGAAAATCATTAAAGAATATAAAATATTGATGAAATGGATTACCTTCACTGGCCTATTGTTAATGTCGCTATCAATAGTGAGCCTAAGTTTTTCCAAAGGAATGTGGTTCATGATTATCATGTTCTTATTAAGCGGCATCGGCATTGGCGCCAGTCTCCCTTGTTTAGACGCCATTATCACAGAAGGAATTCAAAAAGACCAACGGGGGACTATTACTTCCATTTATCATTCAATGCGTTTTATCGGAGTAGCTGCAGGGCCACCCGTCATCGCAATTCTTTTAAATCAACTAGAGGGAACTCTTTTTTATATTTTAGCCATCATTGGCATCATCGCGGTCTTATTAACACTATTTGCCATTAAACCGGATAAAAAATAAGTTTAAACTAATTCTTCAACCTCGGTCAGAAAGCGATTGAATGGAGCTTTTCAATAGCCATTCAACCGCTTTACCAGGTTCCTTTCACACAATTAAAATATCTTAGTTAAAACTTAAGATTAGAACAGTGTATTTCCCTTTCCATTCCTGACAACAATCCAATGATAAAAACAAAATTGTAAAAATCCTATGAATTTTTACGACAAAGAAAGGAATCTGTCTCGTCCTCTACGAATATTATACTTGAAAGGCAGGAGCCTTTTATAATTGGAGAGGAGGAATTGTTAATGTCAAAAAAAATTCTCATTCTTGCCGGAGATGCGGTTGAAGCACTAGAAATTTACTATCCGTATTTCCGTTGTCTTGAAGAAGGTTATGATGTACAAATTGCCGCTCCATCAAAGAAGCAGTTGCAAACGGTCGTTCATGATTTTATCGGATGGGACACTTACACAGAAAGCAAAGGATATTTAATTGAATCTCACCTTACATTTGAGGAAGTAAAGGCAGATGAGTACGATGGATTAATTATTCCAGGGGGGAGGGCTCCAGAGTATATTCGTTTAAACGAAAATGTTCCAGCGATTGTTGCTCATTTTTTTGAAGCGAATAAACCAATTGCCGCTATCTGCCATGCTAGTCTTATTTTAACCACAGTAAAGCAATATTTAAAAGACAGAGAACTTACCGCTTACATCGCTTGTAAGCCAGATGTAGAAGCGACAGGTGCTACATATATCGAGGAACATCTTCATGTCGAGGGTAACCTTGTATCAGGGCATGCTTGGCCTGATTTACCTGGGTTTATGAGGGAATTTATTAAACAATTAGGATAAAATCGTTTTCACCAATGCGCAAGAGTATGGCTCTTGCGCATTGGTTTGCTTCACTAAAGACAGCCTTAAATTTCTAATCTTGGTTTAGTCGGATCACATTGGGGCTGTTCAATATCTGTTGTTTCAGCAAGTTTTGTTAAATAATAACATTCTTCACGCATCATATGGTCTGCCATTAATGGAGCAAATGTACCTAATGCTTCTTTACTTAATTCTAATTCCTCAATTTCATTTAAGAAGCCCATAAATAAATTCATTTCCAGTTGGACGTCATGATTGAATTTTTCGAGGGCGGGAAAAGTTGATAAATTTGTCCGTAAAAAGCCTGTCAATTCAACTGCTTTTAAGTAAAAAGCTTCAAAGTCCTTTGTAAATTCATCGCTTTGCCGTTTTATTTTTTTCTCAACCGTTTCCATATTGTCAGAGATGGCTCCTGCATGACCAGCACCGTCTAACAACCAAATTAAATGATGATGAAGTTCATGAAATACTGGTGGAACTTCTCCTTTTTTCAAATACTCTAACAGCAGTAAGTATTCTTCCAACTCGTTAACCATATGATTAATAAATGCTGGACCTAAATGAATCGTTATATAACCTGTCAAATGACGCTCAATAATATCCAATTTAAACTGCCGCAATTTCTTTGCTTCCACCTCGGCCCTTTCGCTTAATTTCATTAAATCCGTACCCTCAACCTGATGTAATAATTGATCAAAAATTGCAATAAAAGCACTTGCTTGCTCGATCAACTCTTTTTCATTCGGACCGAGTGAATCATGAATAAACCTCGCATGATCCCCTAGTACTTGAAGCCAAAAACGATGTTCAAATTGTGCGGCTTGTTCATAATTTGCCATATACAAATCCCTGCCCTTCTTCAAATTTCACCTTAATGTCATCTCATAAAATATATAGGTTCTTTTTAATAAATATGAGCGTGTGTTTCTTTATTTTGCCTTTGTTATACACCCATGTTGATAATTGGTTCATTTTGCTCTCCTTTCAAATATACCGAAAGACCTATGAACCATGTTTTACAATAAACGAGCCCAAAACTTTTTGTCAACAATTTAAGTTAAAAAAGACTTAATTTTAAGAATTTTAAAGGAGTTTATCAAAAAATGTAGAAATTGTTATAACAGAGAGTGAAATTTTTCCCAGGAGGTGCGGTAATGACAACCGGCATCTTACTTTATCCAAGATTTAGCGAATACGAGCTATCTGTCATTCTTTCTGTCTTAACCCAAGCCAATCATCCGAAAATATTTATTGGATTAAATGATGAAGCGGTCAAGGGTGAGGCCGGTCTGACCTGTCTACCAGAAACAACTATTGAAAAAATACAGCTTGAACAATTACAAAGTCTAGTCCTCCCAGGTGTTGATGACTTTCAACATTTAATGGAAATCGAATCACTTTTTGAATTTATTCGCAAAGTATATGAACAAGATGCTGTCATCGGAGCCATTTCAAGTGCACCATTTTTGTTAGCGAAAGCAGGAATTTTACTCGATCGGAATTATACGACAGGGATTTCAAAGCAGGCGCGAGAATTTTTAGGGGTCTTTTCTGAAAAAGGGTACGTTGATGCTCCCTATGTGTTCGATAGAGGGATTTTGACGGCAAAAGGTGCTTATTTTATCGATTTCGCCAATAAGTTCGGTCAGGTTTTAGAATTGGATTTTAATCGAAATTGGTATCGTTAAACGCAGATGCATAAAAACAGCTTCCTCGCTCAGCGCCGGAAAATTTAGAACGAAGATACCGTTCTTTTCCGATAAAATTCACGGCAAGTATAGACCTGTTACACTTTAAAAAGAAATATCGATATGAACAAACTAAACGGCATTAAAAAACGAACAAGGCCCAGATAACCTTGTTCGTTTTTACTTTTTATTTAATAGGCTTTTTGAGTACTCCTAGCAAAATAGCGGAAACGACTGCACCAATCGCAATTGCCAATAAGTACATGAACCAACCACCGCTAACCAGTGGAATAACGAATAATCCGCCATGAGGAGCCTGTAGACCGATGCCAAAAAGCATGGACAAACCTCCTGCTACTGCAGAACCTGCCATCAACGATGGTATGACTCGAACCGGATCTGCTGCTGCAAAAGGAATTGCTCCCTCAGTAATAAAGGATAGACCCATAATATAGTTCACTTTACCAGCTTCACGATCTTGCTTATTAAAGCGATTTTTGAAAATAGTTGTCGCAATCGCAATTCCAAGTGGAGGAACCATACCTGCTGCCATTATCGCTGCCATTGGCTCATAAACACCACTTGCTAATAGCCCTGTTCCAAATACATATGCCGCCTTATTAACAGGTCCTCCCATATCAAATGACATCATTAATCCAAGAATAATTCCTAATAAAACAGCATTACCTGTTCCAAGAGTAGAAAGCCAATCAGAGATACCTGTATTTAAAGCGGCAACTGGTTTATTGACAACATATAACATAATAAAACCAGTTAATGCAATTCCCAATAATGGATAGAGTAAGATCGTTTTAATCCCTTCGAGTGAAGCAGGTAAACCTGAGAAAATCTTTTTCAAACCAATCACTAAATAACCGGCAAGAAAACCAGCGACGAGACCACCGAGGAAACCGGCACCACCTGTCGCTGCAAGCATACCACCTACCATCCCAGCTGCAAAACCTGGACGATCAGCAATGCTCATCGCAATAAAACCAGCTAAAATCGGAATCATTAGCCCGAAAGCTGTACCGCCACCAATCGTATTTAATGCTTCCGCAATGGGATGATAAGATGGATCATTTGGGTCGGATGCGTTAACCCCAAACATAAAGCTAATGGCAATTAATATCCCTCCGCCAACAACAAATGGTAACATATTAGAAACACCGCTCATTAAATGCTTATAAATCGTCGAAGCAAAACTACGAGAAGATTCTTGTTTATTTTCTAGCTTCGCTCCACCTTGTCCTTTATAAATCGGTGCATCTTGTTTAATCGCTCTTTCAATCAATTGCTGTGGCTTACGAATTCCATCAGCGACAGGAACTTCTATCACATGCTTACCATTAAAACGGTTCATTTCCACATTTGTATCTGCAGCAACAATGACAGCAGTCGCATTTTCAATTTCTTCTTCGGTCAATATATTTTTTGCTCCACCTGACCCATTCGTTTCAACTTTAATATCGATCCCAAGTTCTTGGGCTTTTTGTTTCAATGAATCAGCTGCCATATACGTATGAGCTATCCCCGTTGGACATCCTGTTACGGCGACGATAAAGTCTTTTTTTCCACTCATCGACTGCTCTTCTACTTCTTTTTCCTGATCATGTTCATTAATAATCGCAATAATTTCATCCTTTGTGTTTGCAAGTAAAAGTTGCTCTCTTACTTCCGCATTCATCAAAATAGTCGAAAGTCTAGAAAGGGCTTCCAAATGGGTATTGTTGGCCCCTTCAGTTGCAGCAATCATAAATACTAGATGTGCTGGCTCACCATCTAGTGATTGGTATTCAACACCAGACTGAGAGCGACCAAACGCAATAGCTGCTTCACGAACTGCGCTTGTCTTTGCATGAGGGATAGCAATACCTTCTCCAATTCCTGTAGTACTCTGGGCCTCTCGCATTAAAATGGCCTCTTTAAAATCATTTTTGTCGGCTAATTTATTGGCTTGATCAAGGATCTCAACCAATTCTTCAATTGTGTCATTTTTTCCATTTCCACTAATGGATAGTTTTATCGTTTCTTTTGTTAACAACTCAGTAATTCTCATGATTGTTCCCCCTTTATCTTTACTATCTTTACTTGCGTCAATACTTCCTCTACCTTATCCTTCGTACATAATCCTAAGGAAAACGCTGTCGCACTTCCGCTCGCTACACTGTATCGAAAGGCTTCTTCATAGTCACCACTAAGCTCGTACTTAGCAATAAAGCCCGCAACCATTGAATCTCCTGCACCGACAGAACTCTTCAATTCCCCAGTTGGCGTATTAGATTTCAATGTCGTATCCTTATTAACAAAGATTGCTCCTTTACCTGCTAAAGAAACGATCACATTTTCTGCTCCCATTCCCACTAGCTTTTTTGCATAAGGAATAGCTTGCTCCCCACTCTCAATTTTCACATTGAAAAAGTCACCCAATTCATGATGATTAGGCTTAATGAGAAAAGGTTTATACATAAGAATGCTTTTGAGAAGTTCCTCTTCAGCATCGACGATCCATTTCACTTTTCTTTCCAGACAAATTTTAGCCAGATCCTCATATGTGTTTCTTGGCATTGAGGTTGGAATACTTCCCGCTAAAATAAGGATGTCGTTTTCGGTAAGGTTTTGAATTTTGTCCTTTAATGCTGTGAAATCACTTTCTAAGATGGCAGGACCTTTTGCATTCAGCTCTGTTTCCTCTTCAGCCTTAATTTTGACATTAATTCTTGTATCTTCATTAACGTAAACAAAGTCTGTTTCAATTCCGTTTTTTTTCAGAAAATCTTCAATATAAGCTCCAGTAAAGCCCCCTATAAAGCCTAGTGCTCTACTATTCACACCAACCCTTTTTAACACTTGTGACACATTTATCCCTTTTCCACCAGGAAACTTCGATTCAGCGCTGGAGCGATTTAAGCTACCAAGTTCAAATTGGTTCAATTTAACGATATAGTCTAAAGATGGATTTAATGTAACTGTGTAAATCATGATGTCACAACCTTTATAACTGTTTTTTCCTCATATTGTTTTTCAATATCCCGCTCTAACTCGTTCGTAATGATCGTTGCTGCTTCAATATCAGCAATTTTAGCAAATGCAACTTCTGTAAATTTAGAATCATCCGCTAAAATGAATGCTTCTCGCGATAACGAAATGGCTAATTCTTTTATGGTCGCTTCCTCCTGATCAGGGGTTGTAAATCCGAAATGAGGATGGATCCCATTAACTCCCATAAAGCATTTGTCAAAACGATAATGTTGGAGACTTGCCCAAGCGTCTCGACCAATGATGGCTTTTGTCGACGGTTTGACAAAGCCGCCAATTAAATATGTTCTTATATTTTTTTCTAATAGCAATGGCAAATGCGTCATTCCGTTTGTGACTACGACGATGTTTTCTGGTAGATGCGGGATCATTTCTAGAATGGTTGAACCCGCATCTAGATAAATGGAATCACCTTCTTCGATTAATCCAACAGCAAATTTTGCGATTTTTTGTTTTGCTTGATGGTTTTTGGATGATTTTTCAATCATTGACGGCTCTTGTAATTTCCCCTGTAGTCTTGCTGCACCACCATGAACCCTCTTTAAAAATTTTCTATTCTCTAAATATGTTAAATCTCGGCGAATCGTTGATTCAGATGAAGCGGTAAGTTCTACAAGCTCGTGAATTTTTACTGTATTTTTTTCTTTTAACAGCTTTAAAATTTTTTCGTGTCGTTCAGTTTCTAGCAAGAAACCACCTCCATTGAAGCGTTTTCATCATTATGTTTCTATCATACTGCAACTTTCAGCCAAAATCAATCATTTTTAATCAATTTTAATCAAAAACAATCATATTCTTTCATAAACCTTTTCAATCAATTGTTTCTAATAACGAGAAATGGTAGCATATATATGCTTCAATAATTAATAAGAGAGGTTTTTATCCATGGCTAAAATAAAAATTTTTTATTTCTTCATTATTCTCGTTCTCCTGATTTTGTTTTTTGGCCTATTTGGCACCATCAATGATCGAATTATTCTTTTAATTTCAGATACAACTGTGCAAGATTTGTCGGCAAGTGCGATTTTCCATAAAATTTTATTTGCACTTCAGGCATTAGCACTGCTAGCGATCATATTCGTCATTTATAAAAATGGGTTACCTTTCAAACGAGAAGGGAAAAAATTAACCAAAAAATCGATCTCAACCATTCTAACGATTTCACTCATCATGATTGTCTTTCCTTATGCTGTGCTGATGTTTCTGTAATATTTTCGCTTTAAATTAAATGATCAGCATAAAGTATCCATTCCTCCGACAAACTAACAATGATAAACAGGAAGGAGGAAAACAAATGGACATTAAACGTATTAAACAAATTTTATCTTCTTCAGCAGATATTGAAGTTCATTATAATGGTGCATCAGTTTGGATTGATCAGCTTAATGAAGATGGACAAACTGCAACCGTCCATTTAAGAGGACCTTTAGAAGAAAGAACTACCGTCGAAATTTCCGAATTAAGAGAAGTATGAGTAAATAGTAACAATTTGCCTAACCTGAAATCATATGGTAAAATAAAAATCAACATATTGATTTCATCTTCTTGATTTTCACTACATATAGGTTAGTTTTCTACTCGAACACGTCTCTTTTATCCGTTCCCCTTTTGGAACGGTTTTTTTTAGGTATTTTCACCTACTACGCTAATAAATGAATATGTATAAAAGGGAGTCCTATCCATAACAATAAGACTCCCAAAAGGATTATTATCTTCCAACAAACATTTGCGTCCAATGATTTCCATTTTGTTCATATCCAACGCCTATATGAGTAAAGGAAGAATTTAAAATGTTCGCGCGATGTCCTTCACTATTCATCCAAGCTTGAACAACTTCCTGCGGTGTTCTCTGTCCTTGTGCAATGTTTTCACCAGCTGATTTATAAGTGACACCAAAGTCCCTCATCATATCGAACGGTGATCCATATGTTGGACTCGTATGTGAAAAGTAATTATTCGCCTGCATATCTTGAGACTTTTTCAAGGCAACACTACTAATTTTCGCATCAGCCTTTAATGCTGGTAAACCACTTTTTGCACGTTCTTGGTTTGTCAGATCGATAACTTGTTGGGCAAATTCACTTATGTTGCCTGTTTCACCCTGTCCTTGCTCCTGTTGTTTGGGCTGCTCAGCAGGTTGCTGCTGTGCTTGTTGTTGCTGCCCTTGCTGTTGCTGCCCTTGTTGTTGCTGGCCTTGTTGTTGCTGCCCTTGCTGTTGTGACGGTTGCTGCTGGCCTTGTTGCCGTTGGACTTGTTGTTGTGCTTGTTGCTTAGCTTGCTGACGTAGTTGTGGTGTTAATTGTCCGAATCTTGCTTTTAATTGTTCTTCAAGCTACTTCTGAATTGAAGCCAAATCATTTCCGTCTGCTGGAGTAAAGGAAAATTTTGCATCTTGGATCAAAACAGCTTTGGTATGTGGATATTTATCACTGTTAATGCTTGTGTTAGAAGCAGAAATATCGACATTGTCATTGCGACGATTAGCTCTATTTTCTCCTTGAAATCCCATATCATTAGCGACGTTGTCAATAAAGTCGGTTCCTTCTTCCCAACTGCGCTCAAAAAAACCACGATTATTGTTAACATCATTGCGAACAGGGAGCGTACCTGTTCTGCCGTCATTCGATGGATCATGGGCAACATTGTCATTACCTACTCCACATGCGGCAAGGCTGAATAGCAATACAGAAGTCAGTACAATACTTGATGTTTTCTTTATCAATTAAAACCCCTCCTTTATAAAATGTACTAACTACTTCCTTAGTTTTAATGGAAGCGTGAGATAATATAGGTGGTAATTATCGCGTTAAATGGAAAACATCTTTATAAAAAACATGAAAATGGGTACCCTATTGGAATTTCAATTTGCGTTAAATGTAGATACGTTTTTATTGCCATTTTCCATTAAATTTAGTTACATATTCGTTATAGATGTAATAAACTCCCCCTTTTTTCCACCATGTCAACCCCAAATTAGTTGTAATTTATAACATTCAATCCTAATATTTACATTTATTGATTTTAGTGAATTTATTTTAGAAACGTAGGTATTTATTGGGTTGCATCACAAATGGAATAATCATTCATCTATTTCATAGCCTTAGCATGGAAAAACCTCCCTGAAATATGACAAAAATCGCATGCTAACATGAAGAAGCAAGAAAACACAAGATTTTTCTAGGAGGCTATACCATATGAAAAAGAAATTCATCGTACCAATCGCTGCTTCTGCCGCTCTTTTATTTTCCTCGGCAGCAACCATTAGTGCAGATGCTGCACCTATTGAGACAAAACAAGTGAAAAACATAGTTATTTACCAACAAGAAAATTTAAATAATGAGCAAATAAATCGTTTACTTAACAAATTTTTGCAAAAGAGTCAGAGCCATTTCAAACATAATCAAAAACAACAAACGAACAACGACAAAACGGTGACAACAGATAAACCTGTTTCTACGAAGCCTGTACCAGCCCAACAATCGCCAAAAGAACCGGCAACAAGCCAACAACCATCAAAGTCCAGCACTCAAGCAAGTGCCTTTGAACAAAAAGTAGTCGATTTAACTAACGAAGAGCGCGCTAAAAATGGGCTTCCAGCCTTGAAAACTGATGCAACTTTAAGCGAAGTTGCAAGAATAAAATCTGAGGACATGAAAGCAAAGGGCTATTTCAGCCATACAAGTCCAAGCTATGGTTCTCCTTTTGATATGATGAAGCAATTCGGGGTTTCTTATCGTTCTGCTGGAGAAAACATTGCCATGGGACAGCGTTCACCTGAAGAGGTCGTGCAAGCGTGGATGAATAGTGAAGGGCATCGCGCCAACATTTTAAATTCCTCATTTACCCATATCGGCGTTGGCTATGTAGAGAATGGGAATTACTGGACACAAATGTTTATTAGTAAATAATAGCATGTAAAAAATATAGTTTAACTCTGTCAAATTCAATTATCGATAAAGGGATTTTAGAGGATACCTCTCAATCCCTTTTCTTTTTTGCCTCAAAAGATCGTAAAAAGATCGATGTTGAGTTTTGTACCTGTCCTCATAAGTTATCTGAAAAATCAAAATTAAGTTCCGATAGTCAACTTGCCTCATACAACTACTCAATTTCTTTCAACGTCTTTTTCATAAAAGAATTATCCGCGACAATAAGAAATTTGTTCAAAACAAAAAAACTGTCGACAAACTCGATTAAAAACGAGTCTATCGGCAGTTTGACCAACCAACGAATCCTGTAGTTTTTAAACATCTAACTCCTTTAATTACATTGGCAGTCTGTTATTGTATAGCTTTTAACCGCATACCCTTTTTTTCTTAAGAAACGAATACTGATATTTTTTTCAAGTGGATTCGCAGCAACAACATGTATTTGTTTACCAGGAATTTCATGAAAATATCTATTTAAATACGCCACTGGTATATTAATCGCGGCTTGAGTAACGTCCTTATATGATTGATTATAATCTCGAACATCAACGATCGTTGTGCTATTCTCATCTATTTCCAACATTTGTAGACAACGTACTCCCCATACGGGTAAATACCGAGAAAGGTTGAAAACAAGAAATATAATAACTATTAGAATAAAAATCGTCATCCTATCCCCACCTGTAAGCAAAAGTTGCGAGCAGACATAATCATTTTAAACACTTCTTATCGATAGGTCAATTTTATTATAAAGCCCACAAAAAACTTACTAGCAAGCATAGTAATCGATTTTACGTTAATTTTCGAACAGCGACACCGCTTAAATATTGCAGCCAAGCATAGACTCCGATTTTAACCGTTTCAGCGACAATTGAATCCTTCGTTGGATCGAGACAAACAAAATCAATATGATTAACCTCTTGATGTGTCCCTATCTCAAACAATATATCAAACAATTCTTGTGAGTTCATGCCGCCTGGAGTCGACGCTGGAACACCAGGTGCAACGGAGATGTCTAGAACATCCATATCAACGGTTACATAAATTCTATCGACCTCTGTTTCCAAATACTCGATTGACCTCTTTATCGTATGCACCAAACCTCGATTTCTTGCTTCATTTAACGGAATTAGCTTAATTTCTTTTTCCCGTGCGTAGTCAACAAGGGACTTTGCATTAAAAAAACCATGCAAGCCAATATTAATAATATGCCTACCCTCAACAACTTTTCCATCAATTAATTGACGAATAGGTGTTCCATTTGCTGGTCCAAGCTCTCTTGGATCCCTCACATCTAGGTGCGTATCTAATTGAAGAATACCAATTTTTTCCTCGGGATATTGTTCTTTTATCCCACGAATAGCACAAGCAGTAACAGAATGATCACCTCCGATGAGAGAAGTGACAGAGCGAGCATATTTTTTAACGATGTAGGAGGTCGCTGCCTCTATTCTCTCATGAGAAAGGAGAATATCAGTCGTATGCATTTGAACATCGCCAGCATCTGCCACGTTAAGGCTTGTTAGATCAATATTCTTTTCAATTTGATAGGTAGCAAACTTTTTCCACATTTTCCTAAATTCATCTGGATATTGAGATGCGCCTGAAACACTTATCGATGAACGAGAAATTGGCGCACCATAAAGAACTACATCTGGATAGGACGATATTTCCTCTAGTGGAACGACCCATTGATGAACAAATTGCTTATCCACCGTGCTGTTGTTAGTCCATTTCCATTCAGGGGAATGCAACCAATGCCCATTCATTCATTTGACACCACCTTAACACCTTTTTTCCAAACACTTTTCACATGGTTAACACCAAATAAATATTGCAGTTCACGATAATCCTTTACATTCCAGACAACTATATCTGCCTGTTTTCCCTTCTCTAATGAGCCAACGACCTCTTGACGGTTTATGGCACAAGCGGCATTATAAGTTGCTGCTGTCAAAGCTTCTGCTGGTGTTAGACGCATCGTAATACAAGCAAGGTTCATTACTAAAGGCATCGAGGTGGTTGGGGATGAGCCAGGATTACAATCAGTTGAAATGGCAACTGGTACTCCTGCATCGATCATTTTTCTCCCTTTAGCAGCTTCTTCTCTCAAATAAAGAGCTGTTGCCGGTAGGAGACAAGCGATGACCCCGGCCTTAGCCATCATTTCAATCCCATGATCAGACGCTTTAAGCAAATGCTCCGCAGAAATAGCGCCAACTTTCGCGGCAAGCTCAGCTCCCCCATACGGTTCAATTTCATCAGCATGTATTTTCGGGATGAGTCCGTATTTTTTTCCAGCTTCTAAAATCCTTTCAGATTGCTCAGGAGTGTAGACTCCTTTTTCACAAAAAACATCGTTAAATTCTGCTAACTTCTCTTTTGCAATAATGGGAAGCATTTCCTCAATTAACAAATCAACAAACTGATCTTCTTTGCCTTTGTATTCTGGCGGAACTGCATGTGCCCCCATAAATGTCGGAACAAGATCGATCTGATGTTCTTTTTGCAGCTTTTTCATCACTCTCAATTGCTTTAATTCCGTCTCAAGGTCCATTCCATAACCACTTTTTCCTTCAATTGTTGTCACTCCATGCTGTAAAAAAGAGTTAAGTCTCCTTGAAGTTTGCTCAAACAGGTCCATTTCTGATACTTCCCGAGTCATCCTTGCTGTTGCATGAATCCCTCCACCAGCATTCATAATTTCCATATAAGTTGCACCTTCAAGGCGCATCTCAAATTCCCGTTCTCTGCTTCCCCCATAGACGACATGGGTGTGAGGATCAACTAGACCAGGTGTCACTAATAAATTATTTGCATCAAAGATTTCAGCCTCATGGAGACGGTTTTCGTACCGTTGCTTAATTTCTTCTGTCGTTGCAACTGCTTCAATGAATCCATTCTCAATCCAAATACTTCCATTTTCGATTATACCCAAATTAGACATCGCTTCTTTTGAACGGGGACCTTGTTGTTCGCTTGCAAGAGTAACCAGTTGAGATGCATTTTTGATCCAAAGAGGTTTTGTCATTATGACTCAGCCTCCTTCTCAAGCATCGGCATGCGAATTCCTTTTTCTCGAGCAGTCTTCTTCGCTAATTCATAGCCAGCATCCGCGTGTCTAACTACCCCCATGCCCGGGTCTGTCGTAAGTACTCTTTTAATCCGTTCCTCCGCTTCCTTTGTCCCGTCAGCAACAATGACAACTCCCGCATGCTGGGAATAACCCATGCCGACCCCGCCGCCATGATGAACAGAAACCCAAGTAGCCCCTCCAACCGCATTAATGAGAGCGTTTAAAATCGGCCAGTCTGATACAGCATCAGAGCCATCAAGCATGGCCTCTGTCTCTCTATTTGGAGAGGCAACAGAGCCAGAATCTAAATGGTCTCTACCGATGACGATAGGTGCCTTCAATTCACCACTAGCTACCATGTCATTAATAATTTTGCCGAAACGTGCCCGTTCTCCATATCCAAGCCAACAGATCCGTGATGGCAGACCTTGAAACTGAATCTTATCCTGGGCCATGCGAATCCAATTACATAAATGCTCGTTGTCAGCAAATTCTCTAAGAATAGCTGCGTCCGTTTTATAAATATCCTCAGGATCTCCAGATAAAGCTGCCCAACGGAACGGACCCTTACCGACGCAAAATTGCGGGCGTATATAAGCTGGTACAAAGCCTGGGAAGTCAAAAGCATTCTCTACCCCTTCATCCTTTGCTACTTGGCGAATATTATTGCCGTAATCAAAGGTGATAGCACCGTGTTCCATCATTTTCAACATTGCTATTACATGTCTTGCCATAGAACTTTTCGCTGCTTTTACGTATCTTTCTGGATTTCCAACCCTTAAACGTGCAGCTTCTTCTAAAGTCATCTGTGCTGGAATATAACCGTTTAACGGATCATGAGCAGAAGTCTGATCGGTTAAAACATCTGGAATAAAACCTCTGCTGAGCATTTCTGGCAAAATATCTGCTATATTACCTAATAAACCTATTGAAAGTGCCTTTCCTTCTTTTTTTGCAACGGCCGCCAATTGTAATGCTTCCTCTAGTGAATTGGTCTTAATATCGGTATACTTCGTTTCTAATCTCCGATCAATTCTTGTCTCATCCACTTCAACAGCAATACAAACACCACCATTCATTGTCACCGCGAGAGGTTGAGCACCTCCCATTCCACCTAATCCAGCAGTAACGGTTATCGTATGCTGTAATGAACCATTGAAATGCTGCTTGGCTAACTCGGCAAAGGTTTCATATGTTCCTTGAACAATCCCTTGAGAGCCTATATAAATCCAGCTTCCTGCTGTCATTTGTCCATACATCATTAAGCCCTTTTTATCTAATTCATGAAATGTATCCCAGTTCGCATAAGCGGGAACAAGATTTGAATTGGCGATGAGAACTCTTGGGGCATCTGTATGCGTTTTGAAAATCGCTACTGGCTTCCCAGACTGGATCATTAACGTTTCATCTGCTTCCAATTTTTTCAATGACTCAACGATTGCATCAAAAGATTCCCAATTTCGTGCCGCTTTGCCAATTCCTCCGTACACAACCAAATCCTCTGGACGTTCAGCAACCTCTGAATCTAAATTATTCATCAGCATCCTTAAAGCAGCTTCCTGCTGCCAACCTTTAGTATTTAGTTCCGTTCCTCGATAACGAATTACTTTGCTTGTGCTCTTCATCTCTTCTCCTCCTTAGTTTCAAAAATCATGTTATTTCAACATGTCTCGACTTCAAAAATTACTTTTTTTTTCGAAATAGCAACCGATGTTTTCAGCCATTCCTCTGCAACAGCAATATCCTTTGCAAAAACCCTATCCTTTTCAATAAAAGGAATTATGCTCCTCCCTTCTTCAAGGATTTCTTTTGTAATTGGACTCATTTTTTCCTTCCCCTTTATTTCTGCTGCCTGCATAGCACAAATTAATTCGATCGCTAAAACACGCCTCGTATTTGCAATAATCTGATAAGCATGTCTTGAACCAATCGTTCCCATACTGACATGGTCCTCTTGATTAGCAGAGGATGGAATCGAGTCTACACTTGCCGGATGTGCCAATGTCTTATTCTCTGAAACAAGTGATGCTGCACAATATTGCATGATCATCGCCCCTGATTGCAGCCCTGGTTCAGGACTTAAAAAAGGTGGTAAATCATTTAATTGCGGATTCACTAATCTTTCGATCCTCCGCTCGGATATATTGGCGAGTTCGGCAATCGCTATACCGAGAAAGTCCATTGCAAAAGCAATCGGTTGCCCATGGAAATTACCCCCTGAAATAACCTTTTTTCCACCTTCAAAAATAAGCGGATTATCTGTGGCAGCATTCATTTCAATTTCTAATTTTTCTTTCACATAGTTTAATACTTGCCAAGTTGCCCCATGTACCTGCGGAATGCATCTTAAAGAATAGGCGTCTTGTACTCTAATTTCCCCTTGTTTTGTTACAAGCTTGCTCCCATCAAGGATTTCCCTCATTCTTTCAGCTACCTTTATTTGCTCCGGATAACCGCGGGCAATATGGACATCCTGATCAAAAGCATCAATAATGCCATTTAATCCTTCCATTGTCATAGCAGCAATCAATTCAGATTGATAGGCCATTTTTTCTGCTTCTAAATATCCGATAACCCTCATTGCTGTCATCGCTTGTGTTCCATTAATTAAGGCAAGACCTTCTTTCGCTGTTAACGTAATAGGAAAAATCCCTTCTTTCGTCATTGCTTTTAAAGCCTCAACTCTACGACCTTTGTAAAATACTTCACCCTCCCCTAACAATGGAAGGACTAAATGGGAGAGTGGAGCTAAATCCCCACTTGCTCCCAATGAGCCTTGCTGAGGGACGACTGGATGGATCCCCTTATTGACAAACTCAAGCAATCTTTCAATTACTATTTTTCTAACGCCAGAGTACCCTTTTAAAAGAGCATTCGCTCTTAGGACTAGCATAGCTCTTGAGACGATTTCTGGAAAAACTTCTCCAACTCCTACCGCATGTGAATGAATTAGATTAAGTTGCAATTCTTCAACATGCTCCTTATTGATTAATACATCACTAAATTTCCCAAAACCAGTCGTAATCCCATAGACAACACGGTTTTCTTTAACAATTTTTTCAACTGCCGCTCGGCTTTCCTCAACTTTCTCCCAGCTTTCTTCAGAAACGGATACCCATTTTTGTTCAAAGAGAATTTCCTTCATTTGTTCTAATGTCAATGTATTTCCTGTTAAAACCACCATAATTCCACCCGCTTTCGTTTTATTTCTTTACCAAGATAAAGCAACACATAAAAAGGGAGCCATACACATAAAATCAAATTTTTGATTTTTCGTGTACAGCCCCCTAGTATCTAATAGCTCTGGGCATACTTTATGCAATTGGTTGTCTGAATCATGTAAGAATCAATATTAAAACTGGAAAAACATATTGGTATTGTTTAAATTTCGCCAACACATCCACTCAAATATGATTGATTCCAAGTCCTAATGTTTCATGCTCTAAACCTCGAACCGGTGCACCAATCGTTCCATAGATGGCGACTGCAATCCACTCGCCTTCTGCTTCATCTTCGTATGGATTGCCTCGCACCACGGCAAAGCGCAACCCGACCGTTCTCATCACTGAACCTAGCTGCATTTGCCCACGAGTTATTCCATGGAGAGCTTCCATGATCGCATGGTATAAAGCATGTGTTTCCCGATAAAGTTCTTGACTAATAACTCCTTGTTGTTTTGCTGCTACTTCTATCGCAGCAACTACCTTTTGCGACTCCATCGATCCCACTTTTCCTAAACAGCTTTTCCATCCTATTTGCTCTGTTTGTTGCGAGAGCTCACGATGGTCATCTGCTAGTAAAAGTAAGGTTGCATGACGCCCAATACGCTGTTCTGTCTTTAAAGCCATTGGCAACCACTCACTATTACATATTCTGACTAATATCGATTTCATTCCAAAGTTTACTTGGTCTGAAATTGACTCTAATATCTATTTTTAGAATATGGTAAATTTTCTTATATGTCAATCGAAATCACTGTCGCTGCCGACAATATTTCAGTTGGTTTCAGCGTCGATAGTTTCACGAATGTGTTATGGAGGATAAAGCTAGAATTCTAAAAGTTCATTCAGCTCCTCTTTATACGTGAATAAACTCGCTAAATTTTTTTGGACAAGTATTCATAGTTAAAATTTTCTCACATACAATGTACAAGTTAGATTGTTGTGGAGTGATGTTTTTGAGTATAAGTCTTTTATTTAGTTATATTCTACTCGGTTTTACTCTAGCTGCCCCCATTGGCCCGGTTAATTCTGCCCGGTTGGATAAAGGAATTAAAAACGGATTTTGGCATGCATGGATAGTCGGAGCAGGATCGATGATTGCGGACGGTATTTTTATGCTGATCGTCTATTTAGGAATGGTCCACTTCCTTGAGATTCCCATCGTACAAATATTTCTATGGCTTTTCGGTGGATTCATTCTTATTTATTCTGGAATCGAAGGGATTGTCAATGCAGGTGTTGTTACACTTGATGATCGGAGTGGAAAAGATAGCCTCAGAAAATGTTTCTTAACTGGATTTATCATGTCGATTACTAGTCCTTTATCGATTTTATTTTGGCTTGGCATTTACGGATCTGTTTTAGCAAAAACAGCGCAAATGAACGGACCAGGCTCCCTGCTTCTTTACAGCAGTATGATTTTTCTTGGTCTAACACTATGGGATCTACTAATTGCTTCACTCACAACAGGTTTACGGAAATTTCTTAATTCTTATATCCTCAAATCTATTTCCATTATATCTGGTTTATCACTAATAGGATTTGGTCTTTACTTTGTTTTCGAAGGAATTATTGAAATACTATAAAACTGGACTGGGACACTTTTCCCCAGTCCAAATCAATTATTATTTCTCCTCTTCTTTTTCTCCCTCTTCCTTTTTGTCAGCAATGATGTCATTCATCGTTCTAAAAATTTGTGTGTTCATACTCCCTTGAACAATATTTTCCAAAAAGAATTCTCCGATTAGCTTTAAATATTCTTCATCATCAAACATTTTCCTATTTTGTAATTCCATTTCCGCCAAACCTTCATACTTAGCAAGCAATGCGTATGTATAGTCATGTCCAGTAATAGGCGTCAACATTTCGACATGATGATTGTATTTTTCATTACGATATTTTTTGATTTTTTTTGCGCAAGTAATCGCTTCTTTAAATTTCTCTTGTTTAACCTCGAATGTTTGGTAAACAAATATAGACATTTTTTCACTTCCTCTCATTTATTCACCATGAGCTTGGCTGATTGAACCGTTACCATTTTATTATTCTTATGTAGCATCCCCTTTATTCCAGAGATTAGGCACTAGCGGAAAAATTTAGGCCGTTATCATAGACAAACACAATTAGAACATCGATAAATACAATAAAATGATAATCCAAATCGATAAAATATTTGAGGTGAATGACATTGTTCTATCACATTAAAGAATTACAATATCACGCAAAGCCTGAGAGACCGGATCCGATTTTCGCCAGACAATTACAAGAAGTATTAGGTGGCCAATTTGGCGAAATATCCGTCGCCCTGCAATATTTTTTCCAAGGCTGGAGCGTGAGGGGAAACGGAAAGTATAAGGATTTACTTATGGATACCGGGGCAGAAGAGCTCGCCCATATTGAAATGCTCGCAACAATGATTGCTCGCCTACTTGATGGTGCCCCTGTAGGTGATTTAGAGGACGCTGCTAAGGATCCAGTTGTTGCAGCAATTTTAGGTGGAATGAACCCTCAGCACGCTATCGTCTCAGGACTTGGCGCTATGCCGGCAGATAGTGTTGGCAATCGTTGGACTGCTGATTATATCATTGCAAGTGGCAATTTATTAGCTGATTTTAGAGCAAATCTAAATGCTGAATCGCAAGGACGACTTCAAGCAGTAAGACTTTATGAAGCAACAAACGATCGCGGTGTTAAAGACATGCTTTCTTGGCTAATTGCCCGAGATCGGATGCATCAAAATCAATGGATAGCGGCGATTAAAGAGCTAGAGGCAAAGGAAAATGTTGTCGTACCAAGCACATTCCCGAAAGAATTAGAGAAACAAGAAGTTTCCTATACCTTATTCAATTTCTCAAAAGGAAATGAAAGTGCTACTGGAAGATGGGCTCAAGGGCCGAGCATTGATAAGCAGGGTACCTTTAATTATGTTGAAAATCCAGTTCCATTAGCTAAACAGCCAAAATTAAAGCCTGCCCCACCTTATATTCACAATACTCTTCCCATTGTCCTTAGTGGAGGAAAAGGAATGCTACCTCCAAATATGAAATAATAACCGTTAGCTGCACAAACGCTCCCCTTTAACCATTAGGTATAGAGGGGTTATTTTTTCTTACGCTTTTTTAAATGTCTTATATAAAGGACAAGCAAAACAAGACCAACGAATAAAATACTTACAAAAAAACCGGGGCGACTGGACCCATGAATAAGTGTCCCACTGATCGCAAGTAATATTAATGCCATTCCTGTAAATCTTTTGACATGATCAAAACCAGTGGCGTGAATAAGTCTAGGAAAGGAAACGAGAATAAAAAACCAATTATATAAAAGCATCAATCCGGCAGCGGTTGTTATATATTCATACACCTTATCAGGCATCACAAAGGAGAGGATGATTGATGTAATGAGACCACAAATCGTTAATCCTAAAGCATATGGCGGAACCTTCAATTTTCCTTTCTTCGAAAAAAACTTCGGTGCATCTCCATCCTCTGATAAAGTGACTAACATACTCGTTACCGCAAATAGCGACGCTGCCATTGTTGAAAAACCAGCGATAATGATTCCTCCATTAAATACATGGGGAAAGAAATCTAAATGATATTTTTCGAGTGCACTCACAAATGGACTTTCGTCAGCGTTAAACTTATCGATTGAAACTAATCCAGTGGCTAATACCATAGATACAAGATAGACGGTTGTAAGAATGATGAGCATAATCGCTCCAGATTTCCTTGCATCTTCCTTATTTTTCAGCCTCGGGGCCATAATCCCCATAATTTCAATTCCCCCGAATGCATAAAAACCATAGATAAGAGATGCCCATAATCCCATCATCCCTTTAGGAAATAATTCGTCCATCGTTCCATGGATGGTAAAATCATTTTTGCTTCCACCAAACAGACCAAATAGGACAGCTATTGCCAAAATAATAAACATAAAAATTGCCGCTATTTTAACAATGGCAAAAATATTTTGCGCTCGTTCGAACCCCTTTGTTCCAATTACGACAACAATAACGCCCAAAATCGCATACCCCGCTGCAAATATCCAAAGCGGAAGATTTGGAAACCAAACCTCGATAAGATTGAAAGAGCTGTTAATTGACTTCCCGTAATTAACATCTCAGAAAACCAATAGACCCAGCCACTACTAAAACCAGCCCAACTGCCGTAAGCTTTCTTTGCATATGATCGAAAGGAGCCCTTTTGCGGATCCTTTGAAGACATTTTCATTAATGCATCCGAGACAATAAAAGTTCCTAAACCTGCCAGCAGAAACGTAATTAATATCGATGGGCCGGTCATCTTAATCCCAATTCCAGAACCAAGAAAATATCCTGTTCCAATAATACAGCCAACACCGATTAATGATAGCTGCCACCAAGCTAATTTTTTTTCACTTTTTTTGGAATCGTTATTATTCGTTAGACTCCCTGCACGTTCCGGTATCTCCATAAAGGTGTCCTCCCTCCATCCCAAATTATTATTCACATCCACCTGCTGATTATGTAAGGCTTGGTAAACATTTTAAGATACATAATATTCATTGCCGCACCGAAAACTATTGAAGTAATAAATATTTCATTAAAGGAGGCAACAGCAATTGTTTTATCACATAAAAGAACTACAGTATAATGCAAAACCGGATAAACCAGATCCTGTATACGCCAAAAAATTACAGGAAGTTCTTGGTGGACAATTTGGAGAAATCTCAGTAATGATGCAATATTTGTTTCAAGGGTGGAATTGTAGAGGAGAACAGAAGTATAGAGATATGCTACTAGATATTGGAACAGAAGAAATGGCTCATGTTGAGATGCTAGCAACAATGATCGCCCAATTATTAGATGGTGCACCAGTTACTGATCAGGAAGAAGCAGCTAAAGATCCATTGTTGGTGCCGTCATGGGTGGGATGAACCCGCAACATTTCATCGTCTCTGGCTTAGGCGCAAGACCGGATGATAGTATGGGCTATCCTTGGACTTCTCGTTACACAATTGCAAGCGGTAATTTACTCGCAGATTTCCGGGCTAATTTAAACGCCGAAAGCCAAGGTCGACTTCAAGTTGTTAGGTTGTATGAAGCAACCACAGACAAAGGCGTGAGAGATATGCTGTCTTTTCTCATTGCGAGAGATACGATGCATCAAAATCAATGGATGGCAGCGATTGAAGAACTTGAACAAACACAGAGCCCGATTGTTCCAAGTACATTCCCAACATCACTCGAAAAGAAAGAAGTTTCCCACTCCTTTATGAACTTTTCAAAAGGCGAAGAAAGTTCTGCTGGTCGGTGGGCAAGTGGACCAAGTATGGACAGCGCAGGAGAGTTTGAATATATCGCTGACCCGGAAGCGATGGGTCAAGTACCTGTCTTGAACCAATCACCTGCATATGTACATGCTACCCCGATTCCAGGAAGCCCATCTCCTGAACTTGATTCTGCCCATTATCAGCAGCATTAAAAAAATTGCGCTTTACGCTTCAAAATAATTCAACTTGAATTATTTTGACAAAAGATTTTATCCACTTAGCTTCCTTCAAAGCTTTTCGCCGTCCTGTTGACTAAATCTAAGAAGTTTCAACCTATCAGGAGCGATTACGCTTTTCATACATCAGCAACTTAAGGAACAACCGGAGGTCATTGACAGCAATGACCTCCGGTTATTCACATCATTTGCTTTCTAGCCACCGCGCAATGAGTTGTCCTGGTTCCGTGGAACATATTTCCCTGTGATACTTTTCAATTTGATAATGATAGTTTTGCAGGAGCTTTTCATCTTTAAGTACCGAGAGAACTTGTTCAAGAACCCGTTTCTTTTTCAAATGAAAAACAAGGCCGTTGTCCTTTAAATGCTCTAAATTAATTTGCTCTTGCCCTGGTAAAGCATGATATATAAAAATGGGCTTTCTTTTATAAATACATTCACTGATCGTGACCCCTCCTGGTTTCGTTATAATCGCATCCATTTCTTCATACAGTTGATTCATTTTATCCATGCTAGCAATGAACGGATACGCCTCTATGTAGTCAAGATTTAACGAAGAAATTTTTTTATAAAGTCCTCTATTTTTACCACAGAGAACAATGAGCTTTAACTTGTTGGGATAGTAATTGATTAAATCCTCCAATAATTCTTCGATTGCTCCTATGCCAAGATTTCCACCTGAAACCACCACTGTAAAAGTATTATTACATGAAGGTAATTTCATTGCGGTCCGCTTTATAATCTTTTTGTGAACAGGGATTCCAGTAATAAAGATTTGTTCCTCTCTCACTCCTTTTTCCAAAAGAAGCTTCTTCATTTGAGCAGTTGGAACAAAGTGTTGATCAATGCAATCTATTCCCCATAATTGGTGAATAAAATAATCCGTATATACATTAATGATTGGAGTTGTTATTTCCGCTTTTTGTTTTAAGTAATTTAGCATATAAGAAGGCAAAGAATGGGTGCAAACAATTAAATCAGGATTCGTTTCTGCAATAAGTTTTTTCATAAAACGCAGAAAAAGAAATTCGTACACTCGATAACGTTTTTCTTTTTGAGGTTCTTTGTACACTGTATTTTGATAGATCAAATTATATATCTTAGGAAAGCTTGAGATCCAATTGATATAAAATTGGGAAATGAACTTTTCAATTTTTCCGTAGCTATATGCTAAAATATCCGTTTTTCCACATTTTATTGCTGGATTTACTCTCTGTATACTATCTATAAGAGCACTTGCAACTTGATGATGTCCTGATGGAATTTGTAAAAAAGGTAAAAAGAGAACTGTTTTCTCAGAATTTCCCATTGCACTTTCCTCTAATCTATATCGACTATATCCTTTATATAATTTGCTTAGTTTAGCCATAGACATTAATAAGTAATTAGGTCTTTGTTTCTTTAACACATCATTCAGCCTAACACTTTCATGAGATAGAATACCTATGGGAAGAAAGCTTAACGTTTTGTACCATTTATAAATAGGGTTTATAATTTCAAAAATTTCAAAACCGAGCCGTTCACATCCTTTATTTAAAAGAGTAATTCCTATGATTCCTTTAACATTATAAGCGGACAAATGCTGGCGTATATAAAACTCTAAGCCTGGAAGTGAATTTTGCACATGACGATAAATAATTTTTGCCTTTCGTAGTTCACTTTTTATTTCCTTCACTTCCATTAGAAGGCGAACATTGTGAAGGTGAATTTTTACTAATATATCGTTTTTATTTATTTGCGTACCATCTGAAAGGACAATATTTCTTCCTTTATACTTTGTTAATCGAATCCGAAAAATATTGTCTCCTTTATCTGTGACATATTTTAAACGTGTGCAAGAGTAGTAAATGGGATCAATTTTTTGCCAAAACGAAAGAATATAGCCTCTCACTCATGGTCTCTCCTTTAAAACGAACAAATAAATAATAAGTTGATTTTTCGTCATCATAATTAGTTTCTAAAGTAAAGCTTAATTCTATCCTTAAGAAGCAAATTTTTTTAGATGATGGCTTTGCTTGATACTTGTAGTGATTTTGGTTCATTTTCTAAAACTTCTCTGGATAAGTAAAAGACGTGTGAAACCAAGGTTTCACACGTGCTTTCCCGAACATTTTGAACAGAACCGTTTTCACTACATTTGCCCAATTGGACCATCTGTTCTTGTAAACCTCTGTCTAAAAACGGGTAAAATGTAGCGGTCAAGTCCAAATCTACCTGCATTATATCCAGCAACTAATATAAAGATTGTCCATAAAAGCATTTGTGGATTTACGCTTATCGTCCCACTAAACAAAAAAGAAAAGTTCATAATTGCTCCCATTAAAGCAGCAAAAGTTGTAAAGATTCCAAGGATTAAGGCAATACCAACAAGAACTTCTCCCCACATCACCAAATAGCTAAATAATCCGGCATTCGGAATGGCAATAGCTTCTAAAAAGTTTGCCCACCACGGCTGAACAGTAGCATTTTCGCCTGTTGCATTCGCAACTGCACCATGTAAATATCCACTGGCATCAAACCCGCCTCCAGTTACTTTGCCCCAGCCACTTGTCAACCATTTATAGCCTAAATACAATCTCATTAACAATAAAGCCGTTGCTGCAATTTTGCTTTCTCTTAAGAATCGTACAAACATTTTACCAACCCCCTTTTTTTTATATTTTGTGTATCGATCATTCCGTATTCAAGAAAGTTTTTACTGTCATTAAAGGAGGGTCTGGTGAAGCAAGACAGCAAGAGTGTTTTAAAACAAATTAAATCTAGAAATTTCTCTTGTGAGAATGAATCGAAATCGGTTAAACCTCATGCATCCTTAAAAACTAATCGATCTTTTTTCTCTATCTAAAAGAAAAAAGATGGAATATAATCCCATCCTTCCTATACTACCAAAGTACTTCCCTCATATTTTTTGAAAAAAGATTTGTGTCAATATTACAGCTTTCCGCATCAATTCCGTATTGCCAACCGCCAACTTTTGAATTTTCAGGTGCTTCTGGTTCATATTTAGGGACGTTTGACTGTGAAGTGATTCCGATATTGGGAGCAGCTGTCCAAATATATGTTTGCTCATTAATATGGCTATTACTTTGTGCAGCTTCATTAAAGGCTTTTGTTAAATCAGATTCTGCATCGAAAATACCGTAAATCCCTGATTCATACTTTGAATCGAACATAACCTCTGACCAACCCCTTATGAATTCCGAGTCAACAGGATAATTCGGTTCAATATCAGCAAATAGTGCTACACCTTCAGGAACAGCAAACTCTTCAGCTTTAGCAATAGCTTGTTCGGCCTCACTTCGACCATTTTCATATCCTCTTGCATCCTCAAAATGATTCCAAATCAAGAGAATCTCGATATCATTTGAGTGAAGAAGCTCGATCTCATCTGCAGTTAGTCCTTCAGAAACTCCGTCTTTCTCCCCTAAATATCTTCCCCATATTAGAGGATCACCGAAATTTTCTCTTACACATGACAACATTTCTGACGTAGTATGGCTAGCCGAATCAACACCCCAAACGATTTCATCATTCGAGGTGTTGCTGCTTGCACTTGCATCATCGCCATTACTGTTATTAGAAGTTCCTTTATCTTCATGACCGGAATTTGATGTTTGTCCTTCTACATTATTGCCAATCTCATTTGTCACTTGAACATCTACATTTACTTCTATATTATTACTAACATTATTATCAACCGTATTTTTTTCACCGTTCTTCACATTATTATCAATTGAATTTTTAACTTCCGCATTTTCTCCATTTATATTGTTTTCAACATTATTTGTAATCGTACTATCTCCACTTTCCCCATTCCCACTCATTTCCGTTTCATCAGCCGAAACTTTACTTGATGCCGGTTCAGATAATTTGGGACCCATTAGAGAGAAAGAGAATACTGAGATGACAATGATGAAGAATGCTGTAACTACGAGAGGTATTAATTTTCCTTTTACCATATCCATTCCCTCCTTGTCTTTTCGCAACATCATATGCGACAAGGAATATGACCGTATGGGCTTGTGAAAAATTGGCAATAAACATAAAAAAGAACGTGGTCAAAAACTTAGCCTTTTTAATACCCTCTATCATATTGGTTGATTTCCCTTAAGCGGTCACTATTTCTAACAATGGATATTAAAGTTCTGATACGGAGAACATATCTAAATCGAGTGTCAATTTAGAAAAGCAATAATGATGTGAAGCAAGTACTGAGGCAAAGCAACATAAATAGCCGATTCCATCGCTTTTCATAAAAGAACCGTCTTTTGGCGTGGTGCATAATTTGAAGAAGTGGGAAAACAAAAATAAAGAAAAAACTCCCCTTTCATCTAAATAAAATACAAAAAAACATAAAAGAAAAAGCTGATATCAAACATTGAATTGAACCCCGAATAGTAGACACTTAAAAAAAGTGGACCTATTCGGGGTTTTTTCTAACTTAAAACCCCGTTATACTAAAAGTTATGAAGTAAGAACGGGAGAAATTAGGATGAGTAAAATGATATTCAATGAACACCAACGTAAACTACTAGAAACGAATCCAAATGTCGCTTCTGTATCTGATCGTGCAATTCAATATACATCCGAATTTAAAATTAAAGCGGTGAAAGAAAATCTAGCGGGTAAAGGGCCCGTACAGATTTTTATTGAAGCTGGCTTTGATTTAGAGATGATTGGACTCAAGAAAGCACAAAGTGCACTGAGTCGCTGGAGATCTACATATAAAACATATGGAGAAGCAAGTTTTTTAGAGGAACGTAGAGGGAAAGCCAGTACAGGACGCCCCACTTCTCAAAATCTTTCAGCCGAGAAAAAGCTAGAAAAAGCAGAAGCACGGATTAAATATTTAGAAGCTGAATTAGAACTACTAAAAAAGCTCGAAGCACTCGAAAGGCAGGCGAAGAAGAGACGATTCTAACACCCAAAGAGAAGTACCAAGTCATCAATGAAGTGATTCGTCTTTATCAACTAAAGAATATGACGAGTTATTTATGTGAGTTAACAGGTGTCAGTCGAAGTGGTTACTATAAATGGCTTCATCATACTGAAAAGCAAGTGATTCGTGAAGAACGAGATTATCAAGACTACCTCTTACTGAAATCAATTTATGATGAGGCGAAAGGAAAAATCGGCTATCGTGGCTTATACATGGCATTAGTAGAATTACTGGATAAGCCCATGAATCATAGAAGATTCTTCGATTAATGCGTAAAGTTAACTTCTTTGCGAAAGTAAGGCAAGCGAATCCTTATCGAAAGATCGCCAAAGCTACCGAAGCACATCGCACGGTGCCTAACCATCTGAACCGAGAATTTAAACAGGACGAGCCTGGAAAAGTATTCTTAACCGATATTACGTACCTACAATTCCAAGGCGGACAAACAGCTTATTTATCTTGTGTAAAAGATGTCGCTACAAGAGAAATAATTGCTTATGAACTCTCCAGTAGTTTAGTTTGAGTATTGTCTACAGAACACTGGCAAAGCTAGAGGAAGCATTAGATGGAAATATTCACCCGGAAGCAATGATTCACTCCGATCAAGGTGTCCATTATACGCACCCTGAATATCAAAAGCGCGTCAAAAAACTAGGACTCCTCCAATCCATGTCACGTCGAGGAAACTGTCTAGATAATGCCCCCATGGAATTATTCTTTGGCCATTTAAAAGATGAAGTAATTACAAGGTGACGAGTAACATAGAAGAATTGAAGTACATGATTGATGATTATATGGAACACTATAACAACCAGAAAGCAATGGAACTTAAAAAAGATGACTCCGGCAACTTACCGAAGTCATCTCATCGCTGCATAGATCGCAGCAACTCTTTTTATTAAACTGTCTGCTTAAGAGGGCTCAGTTCACATCGGTTGACACAGCTTCTTTTATGATAAAGAACTAATTTATCGTTTCCTCTCGTGTTGCCTCTCTTTCTTCTAGCCACAATTTGATATGAGTAAAAATGGAAAAAAGCAAGAAAAAATTCATTGCCCACACACTTATAAACGGAGCGATTCCTCCAAATTCAATTGAATGATAACCTTTTAAGAGCAACACAATATATGATTCAATAAATACGAGTACAAAACCCCCGACACCAGCAGCAACCATTCTAATCACACCATTTTCCCTCCCCATGTATAATATAAATTTTCATTCATCGTCACATAAATTATTACAATCATGTGAATAAATGTTCAAATTCAACACTTTTTAATTTAAATATGTTATTATATATAATTTTATATTTGAATTATAAATGCAATAATCTTTAATTACAATTAAAACGTATTTAAAAGCAGCAAAAAGGACATCAACAAATATTGATGTCCTTTTCACCTATTCTCATTTTTTCAATTAACGGCTGCCACCTCTCATTGTACCTGTGGGTGCATTGACATTTCTTCTCCCGTTCGTGCCAGGGTCAATTCCATTGGCGCCACGATTATTATCAATTAAATCTGTGTTTAAATTATGATTTGTATCAAACACGCCGTTGTTTGTCCGGTTATTTACATCATTGAATATCCCGCGATTATTGTCATTTGAACGGAATCGTACCGGTTCAACCCCATTATTTCGGCGATTCCCATCAAATACACCTGTATCATCTTGTCGATCATATCTTACTGGGCTATAGTTTACACCATCATCATCATTCATTCTGTTGTTATTCACTCCACAAGCACCAAGAATACCCATAGATAAAGTAGCCGAGATCGCTGTTAAAAGAAGCTTTTTTTTCATGTAATAGAATCCTCCCGTTATATTGAATTAACCCTCTTAACCAACGCAAAAGTAATCGGTATTAGCTATCGTTTTGCTGATTATTCTCTTTTGTCTCGGAGTAAGAATTCGCTGTTGACGACTTGTTGTTTTTCTTAAAGAACTCTTCAGCAAACTCCGCTGTCAACATTTGTTTCAGCGGTGGGAATGACATTTCTTTCTTGCCTTGTTTAAAAGGCTCTACCTTATTCCCGTTCATTTCTGTATTGTTTCTACGAAACATTACGGTTGCAACGGCGGCGACTCCACTAAGGGCTAAAAAAAGCCAACCACTTTTATTTCTGCTTCTTGGTTTAACGAATGATCGAATGATATTTTTCTCACCCATTCTTGAAAAAAACTTGTTCAACTGCTTTGTATTCATAAATCTTCCTCCTTAAAATGGGAAAAGAAGAACCTCATTGAGAGAAAATCAATTCTCTCTGTTATAGAATGAATGATCGACTACATTTTTATGTACATTGAAGGTTATCTCTTTTTACCATAATTAACAGATAAACTTTGAAGCACAGTATTGATAATGCAGATAAAAAATTTGGACATGATTTCTTCACGATTTGTGAATGATATTATCTTCATTTTTTCAAAATCTCCATCAATTCAAATATTAACGAAACCGACATTGCTCAATTAAATAAAACCCTCTAAATGGGATCTACGTCCTTATATATTAGAGAGGTTATGAAGAGAGAAAATTACTCATATCTGAAAGGGCAAGACATTGGTTACTTTCAAGTAGAAAACCATGACAGAGCTGATTCCAGCTCTCCCATGGCTTCGATAAAATTCGTTTGAATATATTATTATACTTTCTGACCTAAACTAAAGTTTTTATACATGTGCTCTGTTATGAAAAGGTTTGTTAAGGCAGTTGATTCGTGAAAAGGTATTTGGTTAATTACCTTCTTTTCTTTAAATTTTTTAAAAAAGTAATAAATATGGTTTTTCTAAGTAATTGCAGATGCATTGTAAGAATTCGGCTGCTAAAGCACCGTCCACTACTTGATGATCGAATGTTAGGCTAAGTGGAAGCTCTTGCTGCTCAACGATTTCCTTATTGTCACTAAAGACAAGTCTGTGAGCGATGGCACCAACACCTAAAATACCGATTTCCGGCGTATTTAAAATGGGTGTAAAGTATTCGATTCCTGCATATCCTAAGTTTGAAATCGTAAAGGTAGAACCCGTTAGTAAATCGCTGCTCAGCGTATTGCTTCGTGCACCGCTTGTTATGTTTGTTATATTTTCTGCAAGTTTCGTTAATGTTTTGTTCGCTGCATCCTTCACGACAGGAACGATTAAGCCTTCATCAATTGCAACGGCCATACCGATATGAATATTTTCATGAACAACATGCTCGCCATTGGCATAGGAGGCATTCATATCTGGAAAATCTTTTAATGCAAGAACGACGGCACGAGCAAGAAGTGTGTTGATGCTTAGTTGACTACCCGATAAACTATCGCCAAGCTTCGTCTTCATATCTGTACGAAATGTCATCAGCGGTGAAACATTGGCTTTACGGTGCAATGTTACTTGCGCCGTTTGCTGCAAACTATTATGCATACGTTTCGCAATGACTTTACGCATGCCAGATAAACCTTCACCAGCATTAGCATTATTAACTGTGACAGAAGCAGCTTTTATAGAAGGCACGAAGTTTTCAACATCACGACGCGTAATACGGCCATTACCGCCAGTACCGGTGATTTCTGAATAATCAATGCCTCGCTCAGCGGCAATTTTACGCGCAATTGGCGTAATAAAGAAACGTTCAACTTCTTTATGTCTAGGGGGAAAAGATGCGTGCACTTGTGCTTCTAGCTGGACCTGTTCTTCAGTAGGTGCGGTTTTTTTGGCAGAACCAGATGCTTCCACTACCTTCTCACCCAGTTCACCAATGTATCCAATTGGCTCTTTACAAGAGATTTGTCCCATTTCCTCTACAAAAATTTTTAGCAGGATGCCATCTTCGGGAGCCTCAACATCATGCGTTAGTTTTTCAGAGCTAATTGTACAAACAATGTCACCCTTTTTTACGGCATCGCCTTCTTTTTTATACCATGATTCGACGGTTCCTTCCGTCATCGTTAAACCAAGTTTCGGCATTATAATGTTTGTTGCCACTATCATCACCACCTTATGATTTTTTTAAGTCAGCAATTAGCTCATGCGCTAGATCGAATACTTTATCGGCATTTGGAATGTACAGCTTCTCTAAGTTTGAGGCGAATGGCACTGGTGTATTCGGAGCGCAAATACATTTAATTGGTCCATCTAAATAATCGAATCCTTTATCTGCCACGACTGATGAAATATCTGTTGCCGTGTTATTATGCGGGTTCGCTTCATCAATAATGATGAGTCGGCCCGTTTTCTTCACAGAATTTATAATCGTCTCCTGATCCCAAGGAGCCACTGTTACAAGGTCAATGACTTCAACGTTTACACCATCTGTTTCTAATTTTTCAGCAACTTCAAGCGCCACATAAAGCATCTTACCTATTGTAACAATCGTTAAGTCAGTGCCTGTCTTCTTCACCTTTGCTTTACCGATTTCCACAGTATAATATTCTTCTGGCACCTCTTCTTTAATACCGTATAATGTTTTATCTTCAAAGAACATCACAATGTTATCATCCTCGATAGCTGCATTTAGAAGACCTTTTGCGTCATATGCATTCGATGGCACAACGACCTTAATACCAGGAATTGAGCCAAGCAATCCGTAGTAGGAGCCGGAATGTTGTGCAGCTGCCGAAGCGCCTGCACCATGACACGTACGCACGGTCAGTGGAATTCTTGCTTTACCGCCAAACATATAGCGCATTTTCGAACCTTGCGCGAGTAATGTATCAAAGCAAAAGCCGATGAAGTCATTAAACATTAATTCTGGTACAGGGCGCAGTCCAGTGGCCGCCGCACCTACAGCAGCCCCCATATAACCCATTTCAGAAATTGGTGTATCAATGACGCGCTCACGTCCATACTTTTCAACTAAGCCCTTTGTGACGCCAAATACACCACCCCAAGCTCCTTCATTGCCTAAATGTTCAATTGTTGCACCGCCTGCAATGTCCTCACCGAGTAAAATAACACGCTCATCGCGCTCCATTGATTGATCCATTGCCTCATTGATTGCCTTCATAAATGTAATTTTCCTTGTCATTCTCCTTCACTCCTTTTATTAGTCTGCATAAACATCTTCGTATAAAGCCTCTGGTCGTGGAATTGGACTTTCCTGCGCAAATTGAATCGCTTTTGCAATAGCCTTTACCGAATTTGCTTCAATTCCATCAGCCTGTTCCTTTGTTAAAAGCTTTGAGGCGATGGCCTCTTCACGGAATAACTGAATACAATCTAAATCCGCCCGCTCTTTTTCCAGTCCTTCTTTCGCTTTATATTTTTGCTCGTCCCCTTCGAAATGACCGTATTTGCGGTAAGTTAAGCATTCAATAATCGTTGGACCATCACCTTTTCGTGCACGGTCAATAGCTTCACCGGCTGTTTTATAAACCTCCTTTAAATCCATGCCATCCACTGAAACGCCTGGAATATCGTACGCTATACCGCGCTGTGCGATCGTTTTAGAAGCTGATGAATAACTTTGCGGAGTTGCTTCCGCAAATAAATTATTCTCACAAACAAAAATGACAGGAAGCTTCCAAATCGCCGCTAAGTTAATACCTTCGTGGAATGTACCTTCGTTGGCAGCACCATCTCCAAAGAAACATACAACAACGTTATCTGTTTTCAAATATTTGTTGCGAAGACCTGCCCCGACTGCTATCGGAAAACCACCACCAACCATACCATTGGCACCGAGCATTCCTTTATCAATATCAGCGATGTGCATGGAGCCACCCTTTCCTTTGCATAGACCTGTTTCCTTACCGAAAATTTCAGCCATCATCCCATTAAGATCGCATCCCTTTGCAATACAGTGCCCATGCCCGCGATGCGTACTTGTAATATAATCCGCATCTGTTAAATGCGCGCAAACACCTGTCGCAACAGCTTCTTCACCTGCATATAAATGGACGAATCCAGGAATTTCACCGCTCGTAAAAATACGATGTACCTCGTCCTCAAAGTTACGAATATCATTCATTTTTTCATAAATCCAGGCGGCATTTTTCTTATCTAATTTTGACATGTTAAATCCTCCTCGTATAATATGTTTAAGGCCTAAGTATATCGGGTCCAAACTTCTTCCAATTGTTGCCCTAAAAGCCACAATACCATCTTCAAATATACACGCTTAAAAAAGAGCATGAATGTGCACAGCCAACACACCAAAAAATCTTATTCGAATTACAGGAATTTCTAAATTTTATTCCTTTAAAACTATAAAACGAGTCACTTGGTGTTTGACATATTACCTCAGGCTCTTTTATCAGCCGTGAATAGCTCTTGAAATGAGACTATTAGTCACCTCTCCAGTTAATTCAGACAAAGTAGGGTGGGCAAATGTCAGATTTGCCAGTTCGTCGACGCGGCCCTCCGATTGCTTAACGGCAAGAAGCGTGTGGATTGTTTCTGTTGCATGACTGCCAACAATCACCGCACCAAGTATTTCATTGTATTTTTTCTCAGAAATGATTTTGACAAAGCCATCGGTTTCATTTGTTGCAATCGCTTTCCCCATCATGCTATAAGGCAGCTTGCTGACTTTGACATCATAGCCGTTCCGTTTGGCTTCTGCTTCACTAAGACCAAAGCTTGCGACCTCTGGATTGGTGTAAATACATCGAGGAATGTTTGCTTGGTTCAGTGGTTCCTGCGGAGTCCCCGTCATATGCGCTACTGCTTTTAATCCTTCTGCACTTGCTGCATGAGCAAGCATATAGCCGCCGATCATATCACCAATTGCGTAAATGCCTTTTTGTGATGTCTCATAATGTTTATTTACTTTCACGAATTGTCCTGTCTCATCAAGCGCTAGTCCCATCTCTCGCGGTAACGCTAGGTTTGCCTTTCGACCTGTCGCAAGAAGCAGCTTTTCAAATGGTATAGTTTCACCAGACTGAAGCTCTACCGAATTCTTTGTAACCCTTCGAATATTCACATCTGTTTCCACAACTATCCCTAATTGTTTCAGCTTCTTTTTAAGAATTGCTCTAACCTCTGGATCCTCTGTTAATAAAATGTCCTTAGCAACCTCTAATATCGTCACACTTACATGAAGGGGGGCCATTGCAAAGGCAAGTTCTACCGCAATGACACCGCCACCAATAATGACAAGCTGTTTCGGTAGCTTACTGAGCTCAAAAAAAGTATTTGTAGTTAAATAATCAACCTCTTCCATACCTACTATCGGTGGCACGAATGGGCTACTCCCAGTAGCTAATAAAATATTTTTAGCTTTTAAGTTCTCATTATTAACGGTCACCGTTTTTCCTGTAATACTTGCTTCACCTGTGAAGTAAGCGATTTCATTTCGTTTAAATAAATGATTGATTCCTCCCTTCAGTGTGCTTACAACCTTGTCTTTTCGTTTTACAAGTTTTGAAAAATCGATCGACTCTACTGAACTTTCAATACCAAATTGATTGGCTTCTTTTATCGATAACAACCACTCTGCGTGCTTCAAGTAGGTCTTTGATGGGATACAGCCAACGTTTAAACAAGCGCCGCCGATTTGTTCTCGTTCGACTACTGCAACACTTTGACCAAGCTGAGCAGCTTTGATAGCAGAGACGTAGCCACCTGGGCCTGCACCGATAACGACTAAGTCAAATTCCTTCACCAATTTCCCCTCCATTCTTCCGGATTCAACTTACACCATAATTTCTAGCAAGTTTCGTGCCAACTTATAAAAAGGTGAAATAATGCTATTTTTGAAGAAAGGGTAATATAAAAACGCTACAAACTTTGCAACAGTTTGTAGCGTTTTGTAGTATCATCATTTTAAGTTGTACTTTTTCATCTTACGGTAAAGCGTGCTTCTAGCAATGCCGAGCTCCTCTGAGGTTCGTGAAATATTGTATTGATGGCGTTTTAGCACTTTTTCGATCTCTTGCTGCTCAAGTGAAACAGGAACTATTTTATGTTGCAAGCTCTCTCCTTGTTCACTGAAAACGGAACCAATTTCAATTAATTCCTTAATGTTTGAAATTGTTGGTGTATCATGTTCATAATACAAATGCAAACGTTCTAAGAAATTGTTCAGTTCACGAATGTTACCATACCAATTATACTCTTTCGCCACCTTGTACGCAGTGCTCATCCAATGGGGATGCCATTGTCGTTTGTCGCAATAATCTTGCATTAGTGTATAAATATCCTCCTTGCGTTCCCGTAGCGGAGGGATATTGAGCGGACAGACATATAGTCGATAAAATAAATCCAGTCGGAATTTATTCTCTTGAACTAGCGCTTTTAAATCCCTATTGCTTGCGGTTACGATTCGAAATGATACATTCTTTGCCTTTGTGCTACCGAGCGGTGTCACTTTTTTGTCTTCAAGTACACGTAGAAGGGCTGCCTGCATCCGCAATGACATACAATCGACCTCATCGAAAAACAATGTGCCCTCATGCGCTTGCAAAATTTTCCCTTGGTACCCTTTATTGCTTGCACCGGTAAACGCACCGGGGGCAAAGCCGAAAAGTTCACTCTCCAATAAGTTTTCACTGATGGCACCACAATTAATGGCAACCAACGGGCCGCTTGAAGCAGGACTATTTTGGTGAATGGTTTTAGCAATTATTTCTTTCCCACTGCCTGATTCACCGTGAATATGAATCGGCAACATACTTGCTGCCGCCTTTACTACTTGAGTCATAAAATGGAGGTAATCTACATTTTTTGAAGGGACTCCAGAATAGTAGAAATTCTTTCGCTTCTGCGGCGCTTGTAAAATTGGATAATAATAACCAATTAATCGTCCATCAAACATAATGATTTCGGGTAATTCGTGAATAAATTGCGGAGTAAGCAGCTCCTGTATATTGCGTCCAGTCCATTCATCCTCGTCGAGCATGAGCTCCTTTGAAATCGTTATAATTTGCTCGTGTTCATTGCAGACAATGCCTGGGCGTGCCAATTTATGTGCATAGTCGAGGAGTTGCTTCTGAATCATTAAATAATCATTATACAATTTCTCCGAAATGGTATTCGCTAATAACTTTAAAAATAAATGAACCTCTTCCTGTGATGCTGATTTGTTTAAATGCGAGGAAATGTCAATCACAGCACAAATATCTCCAAACTCATTATAAATCGGAGCAGCCGTACATTCCCACTCATGTGAGGAAATGGCGTAATGCTCATAGCCGCGTAAAGTCGTCACGTCACCCGTTTGCAAGGCAAGTGAGATCGCGTTTGTACCGACATCCTCTTCATGCCAGCGATTGCCCTCGGCAAAAGAAATTTTATTCGCCAAGCTTTTTGTTTCCTCATAACCATCACGCCAAATAATGTAGCCTTCTACATCTGTTAAAATGAAGATCGGCATTTTCAATTGAAAATATTGTTGATAGTTCTTAATCTCCTTCTCGACAAGTTCAATAATACGCTTATTTTTTTGCTGTTTTTCTTTTAGTTTTGAATTCGAGATAATCGTAAAACTCCTTCTTCTATATGGATCAACATTTTGATCCCGACAACGTAACCATGAATGTGCCACATTTTTAGGAAGGATATTTAGATCGACCGAGTCATCGGCTACAAAGCTTTTCCAAATACGTTCCTTTAAATCCATTGCACTTCCCCCTTATGCGGTAATGCTGTGTTTCAAAGGTAAAATTTCTTTATAATGATTATTCTACTAGATAAGCCATCTGCCAATCTATATTTATCTGAAATTTTTCATTATTATAAAACTTATCTTCCCCCGAGAAAAATAATTTGGAATTGGTGAAAGTGTAGGATGGAGAGAAGTATGATTTGAAGAAGCAAAAGTATTCAGAGCAATAAACGCCATTTTACTACGATAATCATCTTTCTAACCCATCATTTCAATTCCTCCAATTAAAAAACCTGTATAGAATAAATTCTACACAGGTTCACTAATTTCCTATTTAGTATGTCAACAGCTCCAATATAATAGTTTACATCACAGAATAATTTGGGATTGACGTTTCATTTATTAAAGTGCATTCATGGATCGTTATTTCAGGACGGCTTCCAATCCGAATATTCACTCCTGTTTGCCCAAGCCCTTCACTAATATAAAAAGGCTTATTATCATACATATGCAAACCTTTTATCATATTCATCCGAACCAGTTTACCCATTTTAATAAGATGATATGCTTTCGGATAACAAATTTGTCCCCCATGAAAATGACCAGCCAACAAATAATCAAAATGATATTGCTTCATTTGTAGGACAATATTGGGATCATGGGTCAACACTAGATTATAGCCTGGCTTCAACCCGCGATAAGAAGTCTCTAAATCACTGCGTTTTGTACTAAAATCATCAATTCCAATTATATTAACCCTGCGACCATCTACAAGCACTTCAAAATGTTCATTTCTCAGTACACGACAATGAAACTGTTCAAGCGTATCGACTAAAGCGTGCAAGTTTTGACCTTTTAACACATAATCATGATTTCCTAGCACAGCAAAAATTCCATATTTAGCATTCAATCTATTTAATACCTGTAAATAAGGAATTAACTTTGGAATCGTCCATTTGCGATCTAAAAAATCACCTGTAAGAGCAATCAGGTCATACCGTTCTTCTTTAACCTTCTGAAAAAGTTCTTCAGGAGAAATTGATATATTTTCCAAATGCAAATCAGAAAGATGCAAAACTCTGAGCACTGGACTTTGCCTGGATCCAGAAGCTATATTCATCTTTTTGACAGCAACATCTTTTGTATTTCGATAGGCTTTATAAATGTTAAGAGTGAGCATAACTAGCAAGACTAACAGAAATAGAAGCTTCATTGCCTCTCTCCCTTCCTTCAACAAATTATACAGGAAAGAAGAGAGATATTGGCTAGTAATTGATGGAATAAATGGTGCTAACCCTTCAGTTTTTTGTATTCTTCAATAAAATAAGCCGGATCTTTTGGAACGGTGTATGGAAACACCCCTTGATTTGTATGTAAATACAGCATGCCTGTAGCAGAAGAAAAAAGCCGGAAAGACATATCATGTACATCATTTACAAGAAAGACATGTTCACGGGTAATAATTCTATCCTCATATAGGTGAAGGTGTTCTCGATATTCCTTTGTTATTTGTTCGCTGTTTTCAATAGTTCTCTCTACCCTAACATAAGGATGAGAAATGATTCTTTTCACCTTTCTTCCCACTCTCCCTTCATCTCGTCATAAATTCCTTTCCTAAAACTATACTTTTTTTTAACGTAATTGTCCAAAGTTGTATGGCGCATTCTCTAATTCGAAAAATAAACAATACTCAATGTAACTTTACAGCCGAGGGGTTTTCCCCTCCTGCTTAAAGCGGCGCAAACGATAAGAAGCACACGACAACTACTCATACAGCTGGCCGTAACAGAAGAAGAGAAACTACATTTTATTAGATTTTGATTAGTTTTGCTAAACATACGACTGAAACAAAATCAATAAAAAAGAGCACTACTCTCATGACAGAATAGTGCTCCCATTTCAAATAAATTTAATTAAGAATGCTTCCCAGGATTGTTGATAACCTCTAGGACACGAGTAGTCTGTTCCATGTCACTTTTACAAATAGGACAAGTCGGGACCGCACTGCTCTTAAAATTATCACGTACCCAACACTTACAATCATCAGCCTTACAAACCCATATTTTTGTTTCCTCAGTAACTATTTCCTCTTGATTTCTTCTACCAAAGCTCATACATCTCACTCCTAAAATTAGAGTAGATCCCTTCTAAAGAAAGCAAAGGGAAAAGTTATCGCAAAATAAAAAAACACCATTACAAAAAGTTAAAAAATAAGATAACTTTTTATAATAAATGAATTACAAATAAAATGCAACATTTAATACCATGATACCATATTTTTTTCATTCTGTATAGTCATTAATTAGTGAAGAGATGGTAATATATATTTTTACTCAAAAAAAGATTTTATTGTCGTACATGCCTTCTTGCCTGAATAAAATGAGTACAAGCGTCTTTCACTAATACTCGCATAGGAGGCAGCGACTAATGACGATTTTTATTAGCTATATTTTCCTCGGATTATCACTTGCCGCCCCAATCGGACCTGTAAATGCTGCTCAAATGGAAAAAGGGATTAAGCATGGATTTTTAAACGCCTGGATATTGGGAATTGGTTCTGTTTTAGCGGACATCGTATATATGATGACCGTGTTTTTAGGCGTTGGACACTTTATTCAAATACCAATTGTGAAAGCCTTTCTATGGTCATTTGGCTTTTTTGTTCTTATTTATACCGGGATCGAGGGTTTAGCGAACGCAGGAAAAATTCATATTTCTCAGCAAAGAGAAAGTGAGTCATTGTGGAAATCTTTTTTTACAGGCTTTCTAATGTCTATTTCCAACCCGTTAACAATCCTTTTTTGGTTAGGAATTTACGGCTCTGTTTTGGCAAAAACAGCCACCTTATATACATCTGAAGATCTTTTAATTTACAGCAGTGCGATTATATTAGGGCTTGTTATTTGGGATATTACAATGGCACTTGTTGCGAGCAGCACCAAAAAACTATTGTCTACAAAAACGCTGACACTAATCGCTGTTGTATCTTCCATTTCGCTCATCGGATTCGGGCTATACTTTGGTTTTGAAGCACTAAAAATCCTTTTTTAATTTCCATTCACCTTGGTAATTGTAAAATGGGAGGATTTAAGCCTTTTCAGTTTTACTCTGTCAAATAGTAGGGTAAAATATGAAAGGTATGACACACGTCGAAGCGACGCTAATATTGAGAGGATTGAACAAAACATGGAGATTAAATCACACACAATTGAACTGGTAGAGGATCCATTTGGTATTTTATCAGGAAACCGCTATGAGCTATTTTTACATATAGACGTACCCGAGGATGATGAGCTCTTCTCAGAAAAGGGATTAAAAATTAAAGTTTTATTAATTGAAGATGAAAAAGGCTATCATCTTTCTCATTATCACATTATCGAGGCCATAACTGACCGTATTCTTGATTTTGAACTTGAAGAGGATGAAGAACAGTTAGTTGAAGCCTACTGTATCGCGCAAGCAAAAGAATACCAAAACGCAAAAGAAGAATAGGGAACTCAAGGCTCCCTATTCTTCTTTTTTTGCTTCATCAATAATATGATACATGAGATGTGCAAGATGATGGATGGGACCATACTCCTCTTCTTCAGCTTCATCCTGAAATTCTAGATCATTTAAATGCAAAGCTACAAATTGATAAAAATCCTTTAATTGAAATCCATAACAGCCGCTTGGCTCTTCTTGCTCGTCCTCATAATGGAGAACTAAATAGGATTCTTTCCCGTCTTCATCGACTGCATCAAAATATACAAAAAAGCCTATATTAGTATCAAGTTCAAATAAATGTCGCGTTCCTCCTTCTGTCACCTTTGAAAAATCAGCTTCTGATAGCTTCTGAACCGTCATTGCATCTGCTTGATCTTCTTTATGAAATTGCACAGTAAATGTTTTCATTGACTCACTCCTACTTTTGTCTATTCTTGAGAGTATGCTCTATACAAACATACCTGCAATCGCTGCACTTAGCAAGGATGCAAGCGCTCCGGCTATGACTGACCGAACACCAAGCCTTGCAATATCAGCGCGGCGGTTAGGCGCTAGATTCCCTAAACCGCCAAGCAAAATCGCTAGAGAAGAAATATTGGCAAAACCACAGAGCGCAAATGAGACAACCGCAACCGTCTTCGCTGACAAATTCGGAATTTCAGGTGCAAATGAAGAATAGGCAACAAACTCATTTATCACTAATTTTTGTCCAATAAAATTTCCTGCGATGACTGCTTCCTCCCATGGAACACCAATAAGAAAAGCAAGTGGAGCGAAGACATAACCTAAAATGAGTTGCAGTGATAACCCTTGCATGCCAAATAAAGAGCCAATGCCACCTAAAATTCCATTTAGCAATGCGACAAGAGCAATAAAAGCAAGGAGCATCGCTCCAATGTTCAGTGCCAATTGCAAACCAACACTTGCCCCGCGTGCTGCCGCATCAATGACATTCGTTGATTCTGCATCCATCTCCATTCTAAATTCATCCGGCTCAGGCTTATCGTCTGTTTCTGGGACAAATAACTTTGCCATTACTAATCCGGCAGGGGCAGCCATAAAACTTGCTGCTAATAAAAACTCAATGGGAACGCCAAGCAAGGAGTAACCAATTAGTACCGAGCCGGCAACTGACGCTAACCCTCCAGTCATAACAGCAAACAGTTCAGACTCCGTCATCGTTGTAATATAGGGTCGAATCACTAATGGCGCTTCCGTCTGCCCAACAAAAATATTTGCAGCCGCTGACATAGACTCAGCTTTCCTCGTACCAAGTAGCTTGGCCAATGCTCCGCCAATGATGCGAATAAAAAACTGCATCACTTTTATATAATAAAGAACCGAAATGAGTGATGAAAAGAAAATAACAATCGGAAGTACATTGAATGCAAAAATATGAACTATGTTCGATTCTTCGGTGTAAATCCCCCCGAATAAGAAGCTAATTCCTTCATTGGAAAAGTTGATAATGTGGCTCACACCATTTGATAAAATTCTTAACCCCTCTTGCCCCCACGTAGTTTTCAGTACGAGGAAAGCGAAGATCAATTGTATTGCCAAACCACCAATGATCGTACGTACATTAATTCGCGTTTTCTGCGTAGAGAATAAATATCCAATCCCTAATACGACTAGAATTCCAACAACTCCCCATAAATATCGCAAAAGTACTCACTCCTATATTGATTATTCTCCGATGACAGAATAAAAAAGCTGATTTATACTTTTGTTAGTATGTACAATCGAACATAATAAAAACAATCGAGGTGCTACTTTATGAAAATCAGAAAAAACTTCTTTAATGGGAAAGAACAAAAAGTTTATATTTATGAAAACAAAAAAGAGGAGTACATAGTTGTTGCCCTACCTGAATGCAATTGGAGTATTTCTTTTTCATATGATGAGGACTTAGTTGAAGAAAAAATGCAGAAAACATTGTTAAAAGTCATGGATAAGGATAGTGCAATTGAAGTTAGCAAAAAGATAGAGCAGTGGACGAGAGAAATGTAGACAAAATTAAAAGGAGTCCAATGGTATGGACGGGAGTGTAATATTAACTGTGTAAGTGAGGAATGCGTACGATTCCTTACTCACACAGTTTTTTATTTGATAGAATCATAAGTATAAAGCTAAAGGAGTGATTTCGGTGGGGAAATTGAAAAGAGATC
>NZ_JARGEJ010000250.1:0-433 GCF_029211245.1 Robertmurraya sp. DFI.2.37
TCCGCTCCATTTATTAGCCGGGGTGGCGGAACTGGCAGACGCACAGGACTTAAAATCCTGCGGTAGGTGACTACCGTACCGGTTCGATTCCGGTCCTCGGCATTAAAGTATTTTTGCAGTAGTGAAAATGACTGTATATTGCGCCCGTAGCTCAATTGGATAGAGCGTTTGACTACGGATCAAAAGGTTAGGGGTTCGACTCCTCTCGGGCGCGCCATTATAAAATTAGTAATCGGAAGCCAGTTGAAAGATAGATATTTAAAAACGAATCTCGTTTGATCTATTATTGGACCTCTGATATCAAATCGGGAAGTAGCTCAGCTTGGTAGAGCACTTGGTTTGGGACCAAGGGGTCGCAGGTTCGAATCCTGTCTTCCCGACCACTATACTAATGGGGCCTTAGCTCAGCTGGGAGAGCGCCTGCCTTGCACGC
>NZ_JARGEJ010000251.1:0-433 GCF_029211245.1 Robertmurraya sp. DFI.2.37
GACTAAACAACTGACATTTCGTGAGATGGAAGAGAAGGATATCGATCAAATTGTGTTCATAGAAAATGAGTCCTTTACCAGTCCTTGGAGCCGAGAATCGTTTGTAAATGAATTAACAAAAAATCGATTTGCATTATATACGGTTTTAGAGGATGAGGATGGAGTTTGTGGATACTGTGGGGTATGGATTATTGTAGATGAGGCACATATTACCAATATTGCGGTACTGCCGAAGTATCGCGGTAAAAAATTAGGGGAAGCTCTATTAAAAAAAGTAATGGAGATTGCGAAGGAAAAGGGTGCGAAGACAATGACATTAGAAGTAAGAGTGTCCAATCATATTGCCCAATCTCTCTATCGCAAACTTGGCTTTCAAAATGGAGGAATCCGAAAAAGCTTTTATACCGATAATCATGAAGATGCATTAGTAATG
>NZ_JARGEJ010000252.1:0-432 GCF_029211245.1 Robertmurraya sp. DFI.2.37
ATTTGAAGTTTTTTGCTCAACGTGTTTTAAAGGGAGCTCATTATGAAAACAATGATGACTACTTGTATATTATGATTAAGCAAAAATATAAAACCCATGGTGGCTCAGCCGCTTCTAAAATAGAAGACAATATCACGAGAATTCAGGAATACATCGATTATGCTGCTAATAGAATCATTATTCTTCCCAGCGGCGGAATCACCAATGATAATTTACGAGCGATAGCCGCTGAGTTATCAATCAATGAAGTACATGGAACGAGAATTGTCGGATGAAAGAAAATAAGTAAGCTTTTATACGCTTGCTTATTTTCTCTATTTAATTCAAGAGCGTTTTGACCATTTACCAACTAAACAGTCAACTCAATTAGATTACCCTCAGGGTCTTCAACAACACTTTCATAGTAACCGTCTCCGGTTACACGGGGGCCGT
>NZ_JARGEJ010000253.1:0-432 GCF_029211245.1 Robertmurraya sp. DFI.2.37
GATGGCGACAAGAACTTAGGTAACAATACTTCATCAAAAGGAGTTATAAAAGTGTAAATGATAAGGAAAATTGTTAAATTCCAGATTAGTACGAAAGTTTTTTACATGAAATTCAAAGAGTACATGTTAAAATTTAGGAAAGGTTTAATAGAGAGAGGTTTAAATCATGAAAAAAATAGTGGTTGTTGGAGCATCTGGTGTTCTTGGTAAGTTAGTTTGCATGGAGTTACTGAGAGTATTTGAAAAGCAAATAAAATTAATAGTAACGGATTATAAAAATGAAAGAGGTAAAAAGTTAGCAGCTTTTTTTAACAGTGACGTTCAGTTTCAATGTTTAGATGTTGATAATGAGGAAAATATAAAACAAGTTATAAAGAATGTAGATATTGTAGTCGTAGCAGTAAAACAGAGAAATCCGCACATTCAAAAAAG
>NZ_JARGEJ010000254.1:0-432 GCF_029211245.1 Robertmurraya sp. DFI.2.37
TTATTCTGCCGAAATGATAGCCAAGTTCGACAAGTTGGTAGCTCCTAAAGGATACCCTTGGAAACTGACAGATATCCTGCCCAAAGTCTTACCCGCCGGCGAGAATGCAGGGTTCCTTACCCCGGAAGGTGCCAAGAAACTGGACGTGTCGGGCCACTTGAAAGCAGGTGTACCTGTCTGCCCTCCGGAAGGAGATGCCGGAACCGGCATGGTAGCAACCAACGCTGTCAAGCAACGCACCGGGAATGTATCAGCAGGCACTTCCTCATTTTCCATGATTGTATTGGAAAAAGAGTTGTCCAAGCCATACGAAATGATTGACATGGTTACCACTCCCGACGGAAGCCTTGTAGCTATGGTACATTGCAACAACTGCACCTCCGACCTCAATGCCTGGATCAATCTATTCAAAGAATACCAAGAACTGCTGGG
>NZ_JARGEJ010000255.1:0-430 GCF_029211245.1 Robertmurraya sp. DFI.2.37
AATACCAACCACAGCCAGTCCTAAGGGTTGAAATTCCAAAATCAAATGGTGGAAAACGCTTATTAGGAATTCCAACTGTCCTAGACAGAGTTATTCAACAGGCGATTGCACAAGTACTGACACCGATTTTCGATAAACAGTTCAGCGAATACAGCTATGGTTTCAGACCGAGACGTTATGCCGAAATGGCCATCCTAAAAGCGTTAGAGTTCATGAATGATGGTTACGATTGGATTGTAGATATTGATTTAGAACGTTTCTTTGATACTGTACACCATGATAGGTTAATGAATCTCATATCGAGAACCATTGATGATGGGGACGTAATCTCACTCATCCGTAAATTCTTGGTGAGTGGCGTACAAATTGATGAAGAATATAAGGAAACAGTGATAGGCACTCCGCAAGGAGGAAACTTATCTCCCTTACT
>NZ_JARGEJ010000256.1:0-429 GCF_029211245.1 Robertmurraya sp. DFI.2.37
TGTGCCTTTTTCCGGTTTTATCTCCAGTGAGCCCGTCAGAAGACTGTACGAAGCGGAGTAGCTGTAATCCGCCACTCTGACCGCGGTGACGGCGGCGGGCATTCTGAAAGTCACCTTCGAAAGAAGATGATACAGGGTGATGGAGGCGGAGGGTGCGTTCCCGGACACCATGGTTCTTTCCGAATACAGATAGTCTGTCTGGCTCCTTGCGTCCAGGCCCATCTTTCCGCCGCTGAAGGACGGGTTGTAAGGATAATACGCATATATGCCTTTATCCCCGTCCGACAGGGAAATCTCCGCGAATGTCCATTTCCCGGACCGGTTGAGGACTCGGATGTTGTCCGGATACAGGTTTCCCGCCGTATCCGTTACAAACATGCCGAACTCGCTGACGGACATTTCCTGCCCGTCATCACCACGTGCCGTGCA
>NZ_JARGEJ010000257.1:0-429 GCF_029211245.1 Robertmurraya sp. DFI.2.37
GGAAAGAAGTTTTGCAATTATTTACCGACCGCTCCATTTACCGTCCCGGTCAAACCGTATATGTATCCGGCTTGGCTTATGAAATGGAAAAGGATTCTACGCGTGTGCTTGCGGATAAAAAATATACGGTATCCCTATATGATGCGAATAATAATGAAACAGGAAAAGTGGAAGTACGGACGAATGGTTTTGGCTCGTTCAGCGGACAGTTTGTTTTGCCCTCTCCTTGCCTGACCGGTTATTTTAGCTTGCGTGCGGCCGATACTTCTGTCAGTTTTAAGGTAGAAGAATATAAACGTCCCACCTTTGATGTCACGTTGAGCCCGTGAAAGTGGAGTATCAAGTGGGTGACTCTATAGAAGTGGTGGGTATGGCAAAGACTTTTGCCGGTGCGCCTGTGCAGAATGCCAGGGTACACTATAATATATC
>NZ_JARGEJ010000258.1:0-429 GCF_029211245.1 Robertmurraya sp. DFI.2.37
CAAAGACGACAAGGGAGAGAAGCCGCCGACAGAGCGACTTCTCCACCCTATGCCGGGGCAGGATTGTACCGCAGGAGATAGCCGACAAGGAAGCGGCGGCAAAGTTCATCGAAGCGGTCGGGCAGTTTGAACGGATTATGAACGACAGCGGGTTTGTCACCCTTACCCGGCTGGCGGCATCGGAAATCACCGGGCAGGACGGAAAGGCGGGCATCATCGAGAAATACTTCTCGCTATCGCAGACAGATACCACCTGCCTGAAAGATATCGGGCTGTACCCGGAAGAAATGCGTGTCGGGGACGATATACTGTGCCTGCACACGCTTTCGGACGTGGAAGATTTGCCCGGAAAGGTCGGGACGGACTGCCGATTTGAGAAACTTTCCACCGACAGAAGCGATTGCAGGTTAAGTTTTGCCGCCCCGGTGG
>NZ_JARGEJ010000259.1:0-428 GCF_029211245.1 Robertmurraya sp. DFI.2.37
AATTCAGAAATCAACAATTTAGTCTTACCTTCGTAAATCTTCAAGATATTATCATCTATAGCTTTACGGATCGGCTTCATGATATAATCACCTGATTTTGCCAATCCACCAAACAGGATAATCGCTTCCGGGCTGGAGAAAGCAATGAAATCCGCCAAAGCCTCACCCAAAATACGTCCTGTATATTCAAAGATATCTTGTGCTAATTTATCCCCTCTTACAGCCGCGTCAAAAACATCTTTAGATACAATATCTTCAGCCGGGATATCTCTTAACAAACTAGGTTTGGGACGGGCAACCAGAAATTCACGTGCCGTGCGTGCCACACCTGTAGCTGAACAATAAGTTTCCAAACAGCCCTTACGACCACAACCACACTGACGTCCGTCACGACGAACGATCACATGTCCCAATTCTCCGGCAAAACC
>NZ_JARGEJ010000026.1:0-57897 GCF_029211245.1 Robertmurraya sp. DFI.2.37
GGAAGCATGGTGACATGTGGAGCTGACTGATACTAATCGTTCGAGGACTTAACCAAATAAAAGTGGAAAAAATCCGCTTGATAAGATTCTCTGTAATTTCTCTTCTTCATCCATTATCTAGTTTTGAGGGTGCAATAATTTTCATATTGCTATGCTCTCAGGTTACATAAACAGCTTATGATAAGGAAGTTTTAATTATTTTTGACAATTAGAATTTATGAACGAAAATTCTTTTAAAATTCTACTTGAAAAAAAAGTTAAAACCATTATAATAGAATTTGTCTTGATAATTTAAACTGGTCCGGTGACAATGGCGAGAAGGTCACACCCGTTCCCATACCGAACACGGAAGTTAAGCTTCTCAGCGCCGATGGTAGTTAGGGGCTGTCCCCTTGTGAGAGTAGGACGTTGCCGGGCTGTTTAATAATAAATTATAAATTACTATTTCGGAGGATTAGCTCAGCTGGGAGAGCACCTGCCTTACAAGCAGGGGGTCGGCGGTTCGATCCCGTCATCCTCCACCAACATTTTTTCGCGTTAGCGAAAATAATGTACCTCTTTATTTTTTCGTCTTAATATATGCCGGCCTAGCTCAATTGGTAGAGCAACTGACTTGTAATCAGTAGGTTGGGGGTTCGAGTCCTCTGGCCGGCACCATTTAGAGCCATTAGCTCAGTCGGTAGAGCAACGAGCAATTCATCTATGAATTTGCTGCGAGTTGTACCCATCGAGCTGCTGCTTGAGTTAACTTTCTGAGGTGGGGACATCGTAGATGCTCTATATCTCAAAGTTGAAAATTTGATAGTAGCACATATTTACTTTAGAGCCATTAGCTCAGTCGGTAGAGCATCTGACTTTTAATCAGAGGGTCGAAGGTTCGAGTCCTTCATGGCTCACCATAGTTTTTACGACGTAGGAGAAATTAACTTTCTTTAATATGCATCAGTAAAAAGAACTTATGATTTAACATGCGGGTGTGGCGGAATTGGCAGACGCACTAGACTTAGGATCTAGCGCCGCAAGGCGTGGGGGTTCGACTCCCTTCACCCGCACTTTTAAACCTTTTATGATGCGGAAGTAGTTCAGTGGTAGAACACCACCTTGCCAAGGTGGGGGTCGCGGGTTCGAATCCCGTCTTCCGCTCCATTTATTAGCCGGGGTGGCGGAACTGGCAGACGCACAGGACTTAAAATCCTGCGGTAGGTGACTACCGTACCGGTTCGATTCCGGTCCTCGGCATTAAAGTATTTTTGCAGTAGTGAAATTGACTGTATATTGCGCCCGTAGCTCAATTGGATAGAGCGTTTGACTACGGATCAAAAGGTTAGGGGTTCGACTCCTCTCGGGCGCGCCATAGAACGGGAAGTAGCTCAGCTTGGTAGAGCACTTGGTTTGGGACCAAGGGGTCGCAGGTTCGAATCCTGTCTTCCCGACCACTATACTAATGGGGCCTTAGCTCAGCTGGGAGAGCGCCTGCCTTGCACGCAGGAGGTCAGCGGTTCGATCCCGCTAGGCTCCACCAATAACTATTTATTCTAATAATGACTCATAATCAAGTGAGTATTTATCAAAGTATCTTTGGCGGTGTAGCTCAGCTGGCTAGAGCGTACGGTTCATACCCGTAAGGTCGGGGGTTCGATCCCCTCCGCCGCTACCAATATTTTACCACAAAGCTTTATTGGACCTTTAGCTCAGCTGGTTAGAGCAGACGGCTCATAACCGTCCGGTCGTAGGTTCGAGTCCTACAAGGTCCACCACTATTTTTTGCATAAGCAAAACAACTTATAATATTTCGGAGGAATACCCAAGTCTGGCTGAAGGGATCGGTCTTGAAAACCGACAGGCGGGTTAAACCGCGCGGGGGTTCGAATCCCTCTTCCTCCGCCATATCACTTTTACTATTATCGCGGGGTGGAGCAACAAGCGTTACTTCACTGAGTAAACTGCGAGTTGTACCGATTGAAGTGCTTCCTTGAGTAAGCATACTGAAATCGGGACAGTCAATAAGCTATCTAGTAGCATGTGCTTATCTAGGTATATACTATTATCGCGGGGTGGAGCAGTCTGGTAGCTCGTCGGGCTCATAACCCGAAGGTCGCAGGTTCAAATCCTGCCTCCGCAATCGACTTTTTCAATTAAATAAGACTTGAGGAAATAAAGAAAGATATTTTTCTTTCGTCGAAAGGATAAAGAAAAAGTTATTTTCACTTAACGTTGAAAAAGACAGAGGAAAGCTATTTTCTCCTACGTCGAAAAAGACAGAGGAAAGCTTTTTTCTCCTACGTCGAAAAAGCTTTGGTCCGGTAGTTCAGTTGGTTAGAATGCCTGCCTGTCACGCAGGAGGTCGCGGGTTCGAGTCCCGTCCGGACCGCCATTTACATATGTTGGCTCAGTAGCTCAGTCGGTAGAGCACGATGAATAAACGGCAAGGATAAACATCCAGCGCACTCATCGAGCATCATCTTGAAAAATATTCTGAGATGAGGGCGAAGGACAATGACCAACTATATGTAGGATTAATATCATGATGGCTCAGTAGCTCAGTCGGTAGAGCAAAGGACTGAAAATCCTTGTGTCGGCGGTTCGATTCCGTCCTGAGCCATCAAAGCTTTTTTACGAAGCGTTAGTGAAGTAAAGAAGCTTTCAATATGCGGGTGTAGTTTAATGGTAAAACCACAGCCTTCCAAGCTGTTGTCGTGGGTTCGATTCCCATCACCCGCTCCAAAAGGGGCCTATAGCTCAGCTGGTTAGAGCGCACGCCTGATAAGCGTGAGGTCGATGGTTCGAGTCCATTTAGGCCCACCATCTTTGCTTTTGTAATTTATAGAAGCTAGAACATGAGATTTGTATCGTATTCCGCGGTAGCTCAGTGGTAGAGCAACGAGCAAAAGCATCATGAATGTGTTGCGAGTTGTACTCATCGAGCTGCTACTTGAACTAGCATTCTGAGATGAGGACAATCAGAAAGTAATCAAGGTAGAGGAATGAAATAATAATTTTCCGCGGTAGCTCAGTGGTAGAGCAATCGGCTGTTAACCGATCGGTCGTAGGTTCGAATCCTACCCGCGGAGCCATATGGAGAAGTACTCAAGTGGCTGAAGAGGCGCCCCTGCTAAGGGTGTAGGTCGGGTAACCGGCGCGAGGGTTCAAATCCCTCCTTCTCCGCCATTTCAGGCCCGTTGGTCAAGTGGTTAAGACACCGCCCTTTCACGGCGGTAACACGGGTTCGAATCCCGTACGGGTCATAAAAAAAGCTGTTGACATTAGGTCAACAGTTTTTTTTATCGTTCTACACTAAATGAGCTGGTTTTAGTCTCTAAAAATTTATTGAATTTGGAAACAAACTTTTAAGTATAAAGACATCTAACCCCGCAACTCTTTTCTATATTAAATAGACGAGAACTGAAATAAGAGACGACATTACTATTACTCGCACAGGAGTTTAAGAAGGGCGCTAATGATGAAGGATATCTTCATCATTAGCGCCCTTCTTTTATCCGTTACCGAGTTCTTTTTTCATCCGGGCAATCATTAATAATTCAGCAGCGTCACGCTTATTTAAGCTGTTAAATATCGTAATTAACTCTTTTGCTTCTGCCGTTAGATTCACGATTTCTTTCGTATCTGTGTTGTTCGTAGTTCCTCTGTCTTTGGAGGGACTGATTGCAGGTTTATCATCCTGGATCACGATATTTCCGTTATTAAACAGTGAATCCACTACGTATTCCTTTCCAGTCAGCAGCCAATCCGCAGTTACGTCAAACTCCTTCGTAATTGCATAGATAGCTTTGGCGCCAGGCAGAGATTTCTTTTTCTCGCTTTCCCAGTCTCCAACATTTCCAGCGGAAACACCAATTCTTTTTGCAAAAGCAGCCTGAGATAATCCATGTTTATCTCTTAATAATTTGATCCGCTCTCCAATATTTTCGATATTTTTCACCAATTTTTTCTCCTTTCGTACGAAAATACGTGTTTATATACGAAAATTCGATTATTTTTGTTAACTCACACGTAAAAACGTGTATAATTTTAATTAACAAATGATATTTGTTCACCGGTGCTAAATAGCTGCAAATATTTTTTGTGAAATATGAAATTGCGTATTTTTAATTTAATTGCTTGACACCTAAGTTAAAGTGCTATGAATAATATGTTTTCTTAGAAAAGGGCTCCTTGCATTCTGCTTTGATTTAGTTTGGAAATAAAGGCATACGTATGTCTACATTGGGTTGATTTTAATCACACGTATATGCGTGTTTGTTTGGCCGCGCCTTCATATCAGTATCATAAACAAAAGGAGCTTTGCTCACTCATACTTATACGTTTATCAATCAGAGAGCGAGGCTTCATATACTGAATCGCTCCTAGCTGTAAATGACACAGATTTATTAGATTGTCCCATGTCAGAATGGACAGGGGGAAACTAATAGCAATTTTGTTCCATTCTTGGTATGAAATGAAAGCTCCAAAGTAATTCGAATAACTGGTTTATTGATTAGCTACAATCAGCTTTACATTGTAGCATAGGGCAACTAAAGTTTTGCTTTACATTCGATGCTCCTTGTGTGCTGTAACAAATGTTCTAGTGTTGGGGCATCCGTATTGCCCGATCCACTTTAAGATATTCTGAAAGACGTCTACAAAAAGTTTAGAAAAATAATGTCATCTGACTGCATGGATGAATCGCAGACTTGCGACCTGCCTATTTTACTGTGCATAAAGTGAGCAATGATATACAACTTGTTTTTAACAAGGAGTGATTTGATGCAAATTGGCATGATTGGTTTAGGGAAAATGGGATATAACCTTGCGTTAAACTTAGCAAACAATGGCCATTCTGTCTATGGTTTTGATCGATCTAGCGAAGCAAGAATAGCAGCAAAAGATAAAGGTCTACACATTGTGGATAGCATCGAGCAAATGCTGGCAAATCTGCCGTATCCAAGAGTGGTATGGGTTATGGTACCTGCGGGGAAATCTAGCGAAATGGTAATAGATGAACTCCTCCAAAAAATGAAAGCGGATGATATCGTGATTGATGGAGGAAATGCGCATTATAAGGACTCCGTCCGGCGTGCAGCCCAGGCTAATGAAAAGGGAATTTATTTTTTAGACGTTGGAACATCAGGAGGCATCGCTGGTGCTAATGGAGGAGCTTGTTTAATGATCGGTGGCAGACGCGACGTTTTTGAACGGCTGGAGCCAATTTTTAAAGCAATTTCCATTCAAGGAGGATGCTTATATGCGGGGGAATCTGGAAGTGGTCATTTCTTAAAAATGGTTCATAACGGAATTGAATACGGTTTTATGCAAGCGATTGGTGAGGGCTTTCAAGTGCTGAATCAAAGTCGCTACGATTTTGATTTGGCAGAAGTGGCTTCAGTTTGGAACAATGGTTCTGTCATTCGCAGCTGGCTAATGGAACTGACTGCATCTGCTTTCGAAAAAGATGCTGAACTTGAACATATTCGTGGAATGGTGGCATCGTCAGGCGAGGCGAAATGGACGGTAGAAGCAGCCTTTGAGTTAGAAGTTCCTGTACCGGTTATTGCCTTGTCGCTTATGATGAGAAATCGTTCTTTAGAAGAAGATAGCTTCTCAGCAAAAGTGGTCGCCGCTCTGCGAAATGAATTTGGGGGACACAGTGTGGTAAAGAAGTAATTTTGTATAAATATGGTGGTTTTACTTCTATTTTTATGGGAAGGAGGAGAGTATTGTAGTAGTTTGTGAAATTAATAACATTTAAATATACGAGGGAGTGATCAAACAAATGGCAACACTTTCCGTTGGTCAAGCACTAATAATAGCCATTTGGGTAGCGATTGTTATGTCCCGTGGGATTGGCTATGCTACCTTAACTTTGCGCTTTAGCCCATTAATGACAGGTCTGGTTGTGGGGATAGTGACAGGACATATAACAGAAGCAATGATTATTACAGCAGCTATTCAATTAGTTTATATGGGAGCGGTAGCGCCAGGTGGAGCTTTACCGAGTGAACCTGCGATTGCCGCAGCTATTGCTGTAACTGTCGCTGTCCTAGGTGACTTCACTCCAGAAAAGGCAGTGGCGATTGCGGTGCCAGTTGGAATTTTAGGCAGCTATGCTTATCAATTTCGCTTCTTTTTAAATACGTTTGCATTACGCATATTGGACAAGTATGCAGCAGAAGTCAATGACAGAGGAATTTTTACTTCCGTAATCATTATTCCAATTGTAATAAGCTTTATTCTTTATGTTCCATTAGTGTTTGTGGCTCTTTACTTTGGAGCACCAGTTGTTGCTGATTTTGTTAATTCTATTAGCGACGGGCCGGTTATTCACGTTTTAGAAGTGGTTGGCGGTGGTCTTGCGGCTCTTGGAATTGCTGTTATTATGCACGTAATTGGCAAAAAGGAATTACTTTTATTTTTCTTCCTTGCCTATTTTATGAGTGTTGCTTTAAAGGGCCTCGAAATCAACACGGTAACTTATGCGATTTTTGGAGCCATTTTAGCTGGTCTATATGTGTTATTCACGAGAAGAAAGGAACCGGCGTAAAAACTTAAAAGGTGGGATGACAGATGAATACGGAAGAAAAGAGACAAACTCCGGAGAATTATCCAGAGCCAATCACCAAGAAAGATTTGCTTAAAGCTTGGTCACGATGGTGGTGGGCAAATGAAATTCCTCATACATTTGACAGAATGGTCGCGCCATCGTTTTTATTTGGGATGATGCCAATTTTAAAGAAATTATATAAAGATAAAAAAGATTTAAGCGAAGCATACCAAAGACATTTATTATTTTTTAATACACAAGCGATTTGGGGTGGAGGGACGCTGACAGGTATTACAGCATCTCTTGAGGAATCCCGTGCAAAAGCGTTTGCGGAAGGGAAGGAAGATGAAGCGCCGAGCCCTGATATGATTAACAATACAAAAGTAGGGTTGATGGGAGCTTTAGCTGGTATTGGAGATGCGATTGACTCTGGTACCGTTCAATATATTTTTATTGCCATAGCTCTGCCATGGGCAATGGCAGGTAGTCCAATTGGTGCATTGTTTCCGTTCATTTGCTTTACGCTCGTCACATATTTGTATGGCTACTATTTCGTTAGAATGGGCTACGGTTTAGGTCGCAATGCTGCAAAAGAAATTTTAGCTGGTAGTCGAATTAAAACGATGATTGATGCATTATCTGTGCTTGGGTTATTCATGATGGGGATCTTGGCCGGGTCGTATGTAAAAGTGAGTAGTTCACTCTCTTTTACACTATCTGAAAAGGAATTCGTTCTGCAGGATATTTTGGATTCGATCTTACCAGGTTTATTGCCGTTATTAACCGTATTAGGTGTTTATTTATACTTTGATAAGAAAGGATTCAATATTACAAGAGGGCTTTTATGGCTAACTGGTACATTAATTGTCCTTGGTGCAATTCGAATTTTATAAGCTTTTGTTTTGAAAACGGTAATGGAGTATAAATCATTTTAAATGATAGGACGTGGGCGACTTACTTTTGTTAAGTTTCCTACAGAATAAAGGAGCGGGAATATGGCAAAGCGTGCGATTTTAGTGATTACGCATGGGGAGTTCGGCAAGGAGCTCATAAAAAGTGCGGAAATGATTATGGGACCGCAGGAAAATTTATGTGCATTAGCGCTTAAACCAAGCGCATCAGTAGATGATTTGCGTGAAGAAGCTAGTGCGCTCGTAGCGGAGAATGAAAAAAGGGGATTAGAAACAGTCATTCTTGTCGATTTGTTAGGGGGAAGTCCTTCAAATGTATCGTTATCTCTGCTGAGCAAGTTTGATTTGCATATATTAACTGGAGTCAATATGCCGATGTTAATTGAATTATTGACTTTGTTTCAATCAGAAGAAGACACAACAAAATTAATCGAAACGGTGCGAGGAACAAGTGTTGCTGGAATCTATCATTTGAATCGGAGCTTTTTAAAGAAGTAAATTTTAGTGTCGAAAGGGAGGTCTGTATGGGGAAAATTAATTTGGTAAGGGTTGACGAGCGCTTAATCCATGGACAAGTCATGACAAAATGGTCAAAAGGCTTAGGTACGAATGCGCTCTATGTTATTGATGATGAAACAGCAGCAGATGAATTTATGAAAGATATTTATATTAATACGAATTCGTCATCTGGGCTGAAGATTCAAGTATACAGCAATAATGAGGTTGTGGAGAAATGGAATTGTGATCAATTTGGAAATGACAGCGTTGTTTTATTATTTAAACATATTGCCAGTGTGAAAGAAGCGGTTGAAAGCGGGCTTCCTGTTAGTAGGCTTAATATAGGGGGAGTTTCTAAAAAAGGAGATGCCCAATTTGTGATCCCAACCGTCGCTTTAACGAATGATGATGTTGAATGTTTAAAGAGTTTAGATGATAGAGGGATTGAAGTTTTTTTTCAAACTGTACCAGATAGTAAAAGAGTTTCTTTTACTGAAGGATTAAAAGCGATTAAAAAATAACGATGGAATCAAACTTACCTTAGTTAGTGTCTTGCTCTACAAGGTAAGATATTTCTTCAGTTTGATAGAAGTAGAAAGGGATAAAAGCAATGGGAAATAAAATTGCAATTGTCAATTCAAGTAGTTTTGGAGAAAAGTTCCCTTGGCAACTAGAGCGTCTTAAAAAACTTGGGGAAGTTGAAAGATTTACCTTTCATATAGATATTATGGGGAAAGAATTAGCTGAAAAATTACATGGCTTTAATATCATTATTTCTAGTGTCACTCCCTTTTTTACGAGGGAATTTTTTGAACATAAAGACGAGACGTGGATCATTTCACGGCATGGTATTGGTTATAACAATATAGACATTGAAGCAGCGACAGAAAAGGGTACGATTGTGACAGTTGTCTCCGCTTTAGTAGAAAGAGATGCGGTAGCTGAAAATGCCGTTACGAACTTGTTGGCAGTGGTAAGGAAGACGGTTTCAGCCGCGACAGCAGCAAAAGAAGGACGATGGGTTGAGCGGGCTCAGTTTGTCGGACGGCAAATCACTGATAAAACAGTTGGTGTTATAGGATTAGGCAATATAGGAAGTCGGGTTGGTGAGATCTTTAAATATGGATTTAATGCTAGAGTACTTGCTTACGATCCTTATCAAACAAAAGAGCAGTTAGAACGAAAGGGAGCGGAAGCTGTTGCATTAGAGGAGTTATTAATTCAGTCCGATATTCTTTCATTAAATGCATATGTTGATCAGAAAAGCTATCATCTTCTCTCTGATAGAGAGTTTGCCTTAATGAAAAAAGGCGTATATATCACTAATACGGCACGTGGAGAACTATGGGAGCAGGATGCTGTGTTGCGTGCGTTGGAGAGCGGTAAAATCGCTGGACTGGCTACAGATGTTTTAGAGGGGGAACCAGTTGATAAAACCCATCCATTTTTCCAATATGACAATGTTCTTGTAACGCCACACACTTCGGCATATACAATGGAATGTTTGAGAGGAATGGGTGAGAAAGTAGTTTCTGATGTTGAAAGGGTCATTCAAAAAGAACAGCCGGATAACGTGGTAAATCTTGAGTTGTTTCGAGGTAATTTATCATAGGAAAGTACTGAGTAAACATCTATTCAAACGAAAGGAGAATCAGCTTGGAACTTCCATCTTTAGTTATTTTTGATATGGATGGCTTAATGTTTGATACGGAAAAATTGGCCTATGAAGCGTGGCAGATAACCTCTCACTATTATGGCTTCCCATTTGAAAGAGCGTTATTTGAGCAGTTTATTGGGATTACTAATCAAGATATTATCCGTAAAATGGCTGAGTATTATCCAGATCAACCTGTGCAGGAATGGCGAGCATATATGCGTTCTCAAAAGCATGAATTAGAAAGTTCGTTTATTAAAGGGCCTCATTTTAAAAAAGAAGGGTTGGACGAGTTGCTTCAATTTTTGACATCCAAGGGTATAAAGATTGCGGTTGCATCATCCAGTTCGACTGAGGTAATCAACAGATTTCTAACAGTTTCGCATACACTTCCATTTATTGATTTATATGTTTCTGGAGAGGAAGTGGCACGAGGTAAACCAAGTCCGGACATATTTCTCGAAGTTTGCACTCGGGCAAAAGTGAATCCGAAGGGTGCCGTTGTACTTGAAGATTCACCTGCGGGAATTGAGGCGGCTTACAAGGCAGGAGTCCAAGCATTTTTTGTACCAGATTTTGTGAAGGATTCTGAAGTGATCGATAGATTCTCGCCGAAAACGTTTGAAACGTTAGCTGCTGTCGAAAGATATTTCCGTTTAACATCGTGTTCTTCTAAAAGAAATAGAGAGAGGAGGGGAACGGATGCCTAAAGTATTAATTACTCCACGATCATTTGGAAAGCACAGTGATGAGGCGAAAAGAATTTTAATTGCGAATGGTTATGAAGTTGTCGAAAATCCATATGGGAGAATTTTGACAGAAGAAGAAATGAAAAAGGAAATCGCCGATGTTGACGCAGTTATTATTGGTATTGATCCGTTGAATAGAGAGGTACTTTCGTGTGCCAAAAACTTAAAAGTGATCTCAAAGTACGGCGTAGGTACAGATAATATTGATATTGAGTTTTGCAAGGGGCATAACATCCCCGTTACGGTTACCCGCAATGCAAATTCTGACTCAGTTGCAGATTTTACGTTCGCCCTTATGTTAGCGATTGCGAGAAGAATAGTAGAAATAGATAAATCATGCCGTGCATTGAATTGGGGCAAAAAAACAAGTATCGGTATACATGGAAAAACACTTGGCGTCATCGGTACTGGTGCGATTGGGAAGGATGTCATTAAAAGAGCGTGTGGCTTTGATATGAAAATTCTTGCTTACGATGTCTACCCAGATGATGAATTCGCACAAGAATATAATGCAACCTATGTTGATTTTGAAACGCTTATTAAAGAGAGCGATTTTATCACCTTGCACTTACCCGCAACACGAGAAACAGTTAATTTGCTCAGTGAGAAGGAATTTAACATGATGAAAGAAACGGCTGTGTTGGTCAATACAGCTCGCGGGGAACTTATTGATGAAGACGCGCTTTATGATGCTTTAAAAAATAAGCGAATATGGGGAGCTGGTCTTGATGTTTTCAAGAAGGAACCACCTGAAAAAATAGAACTGCTTGAACTGGAAAATATCATTTTAGGAGCACATGCTGCCGCTTCAAGTGTGGATGCAGTTAATAAAATGAGCTTAATGGCAGTAGAAAATATTCTAGCCAATTTTAAATAAACATAAGGGATGAACATTTATGGATAAAATTGAAGTTTTAGCAAAGATGAAAGAGGAAAAAGTTATTGCTGTCATTCGTGCGCCAAATGAAGAACAAGGATTCCTTATTAGTGAAGCCATTCATCAGGGAGGCATCAAATTTTTAGAGTTAACGATGACCGTTCCAGGGGCGTTGGAGCTTATCAAAAAATTATCGGCAAAGTACGTTGGAGGGGATGTCATAGTTGGTGCCGGAACAGTGTTAGACCCTGAAACAGCACGTCTAGCCATTTTAGCAGGAGCTAAATTTATTGTCGGTCCAAATCTTTCACCTAAAGTCATTACGATGTGTCATCGATACCGAGTTACTGTAATGCCAGGTGTGATGACACCGACGGAAGCATTAACGGCATTGGAATTAGGAGCAGATGTTATTAAGGTCTTTCCAGGAGGAGCTTTCGGACCAAGTGTCATTAAAGATTTTAAGGGACCGCTTCCACAAGGGAATTTCATGCCAAGCGGCGGTGTCACGGTAGAAAATGCAAATGAATGGATCAAAAATGGCGCTTACGCAATCGGAACAGGCTCAAGCTTAACAAAAGGAGCGAGCACAGGAGATTATGAGGCAGTAACGAAAGAAGCAGAAAAATTTGTTGCGATTGTGAAATAGGGAAAAAGAAGCTGTGTCAAAAGGTTGTTAAAGGTACTGCACCCCAGAAGTTAGAGTTAATATGGGGTGCAGTACCAAAAGGACTTTTTGATAGCAGCTTTTTTTCTTTAAATGAATCATTATGCACATTTATTAATAAATAAACCAAATTACAACTAAATCTTTCCCTCATTTTTAGCCATTATCATCCTTATTTTTATAGTCCGAGACGATGCTTGTTTTTTACCTTAAGTGGTAATTTTAAAATTGCCTTACTTTCATAAAATAGAATAGAATGGAAAGTACAAGTCATACTTTAGGAGCGTTCATGATGTATGAGCTAAAAACAAAAGAAAATGATCATAGTGTTCTAGAGTTTATTGAAAATATGGAGAGTTCGAAAAAAAGAGAGGACGCGTATCGATTACTGGATATTTTTTCAGATGTAACAGGCTATAAAGCGAAAATGTGGGGAACAAGTATTATTGGATTTGGCAAGTATCATTATAAATATGCTTCCGGGCATGAAGGCGATGCTCCCTTAGTGGGCTTTTCTCCACGTAAAGCGAAAATTAGCTTATATTTTGCCCCAGGCGAGTCAAAAAGGGATGAGTTACTTAAGAGATTTGGAAAGCACACGACAGGCAAGGCGTGTGTTTATATTAATAAAGTGGCAGACATTGATGAAGAGGTTTTAAAGGAGTTAATTGTCGCATCCGTTGAATTTTTGAGAGAATTGTATCCTTCTACAGGTGAATAGAAATAGAATAAGGAGAAGTCTTCATCGCTGAAAGACCTCTCCAAATTCTATTATCAATTTAGGTTATTGAGAATTAATTTTTCCCATTTACGCTTCCGTTGCTATTTCCTTTTTTGACGATATTTAATTTTCCTTCAGCTTTAGCGCGAGTAACATTACCGAAGCTGTCTGTAACATTTACTTCGATTACAGCTCCTTTGCCTTCAATATTATTAGGAACCGTCCAATAGCCAACATAATGTCCATCATCTGTTTCCATCATCGGCAATTCGGTTGCATTTTGGACATCACCAATATCGGTTAATGGCATTAAGATGGAGAACCTTGCTTTTAAATTCGGTTCGCTATCAAATTCAATGACGACTGTCTGACCAACCGAGACGTCCCGATCTTTTGTAGGAGTTAAGTTCGTAATCGTTGGTGCGGTATAGTCAACTTCAACAGTAATTGATTTAGATTCAGAGTTTCCTGCTAAGTCGATGGCCTTCACTTCGATATTGTTTGAGCCTTCCTCTAATAAAATTCGTTTTGCGTAACGGCCGTCAGTAACAGTAGCTTTTTGCCCATTTACTTCGACATAATCTAAATGGGGGTCAACTACTTCTCCTTCAACTGTAACGGTTTCGCGATTGATCTTCTCCCCGTTTGTTGGGCTCGTGATCGTTAATTGTGGTGCTTCTGTATCGAGAATGACGGTGACAGTTTCAGATTCATTTGCCCGTTCTCCATTTAAATAATTAACTGCTTGTAGTTCATTTTCACCTTCGTTTAATGTAACTGGAATTTTAAATGTACCATCTTCTCCAATTGTTACTTCTTCAACTTCCTCCCCGTTGTTCAGCAAAGAAATGGTTGTTGTTGGTGAGGCTTTCCCTTCAACTTCGATCGCTGGTTCGTTTGTCATGTAGCCATCGGAAGGGGAGGTGATTTGAACAGCTTGAACCTCATAATCCACTCGAGCGCGAATCATATAATTTCCTTCACTAGAAGGGGATGGGGACCAAGTGCCAGCAACTGACTGGAAGCTTCTCCCTGCGTATGGTCCATTTTCATCGGTAGCTAGACCAGGAGTATTAGGATTGGCTCCAGTTTGGACGTATACCATGTAGAAATCACCTGAAACCTGAATATTTTCGTCACGAAGATCTACTACAGTCCACTGGTTTAAGTCTCGAATTGCTTCGGCCTCAATAGGGCCTGCTAATTTTTTTCCAGGTAAGCCGTCAGGACCTGTAGCATCCCAAACTTCGACGGCAAATTCAGTAGCTCCAGGAGATGGCCAATCTGTTCCATGGAATTGGAAAACGCCATCTGTTACAATGGCCTCTTCTTCACCTTCTGGTAGGGACATGCGAACCCCCCATTTATTCCCCGCATCGTAATAGGCGCGAGCATTTTCTGGAGTGCCATCATCATAGCCGATTTCTCCACCAGGATAAGTGAATAAAGGTTCAAGTTCAATATTTACTTCTTTATTTTCATTAAAATTCACTTCTAATTCTTTGGCAATAAATCCTCGTGCAGCAACTTTTAACGTATACGTGCCTTCATAAGCAGTTAAGCGATAGTTTCCTTCAGCGTCGGTTTGTACTGGCGTTATATTGGCGTCCTCCACAAGTAGGAGGGTTGCACCTTCGACTGCTTCACCAGAATTGGCACTTGTAATAGTTCCACTGATTGTTGCTTTTGGTAGTTCTTCAAGAACAAAATGAGCGGTGGAAACTCGATCGGCTTCAACGGTTACAGCTTGCTCTTCTGAACGGAAACCGTATGATTCAGCAACCAATGTAAAATCACCGGCTGGATGAATGAAAGAAAAGCTTCCATCTGCTGGGTTGGTCGCTGCAGATCTGCCATTCTCTAATACAGATACTCTTGCGCTAACTGGCAGATTTGAAAGTTCTTTTTCAATTAATTCTACTTGATCGTTTTTGGATAGGTTAGGGCGAATTTTATTAGGATCCACTTTTTCAGCATTTTTTTCTTTTGTGGTATCCTTCGCTGTTTCTTTTGGTATTGTAATGCTTCCAGCAGGTTCTTTTATATTTATAGATGTACTGGACAGGGTTACATCATCAATATACCAGCCATCTCTGACTACGCTGCTGTCCGTATCTAAATTAAAGGCAACATAGACTCTATCGCCAGCATATTGGGATAAATCTATTTCAACGGGAGACCATTCGTTTTGAATATTCGTTAGACGTAGCACTTGAGTCCATTGTTGCATATCAGTTGAGATAAAGACGTGTGCGAAGTCCCAATTGTTCTCAATGTTGTACCAATGTTCAAACTGTAGATAGGCATTGCCTTCAGGTAAATCAATGGGTGGCATCAGTAATGTCGAGTTTTCATTGTTGTTGTATGTTCCTTCAGGATTAGTGGCAAATACGTGTTCACCTGAAATTGCTCCACCAGGTCCTGAAGTTGGAATGCCACGAGCCCAAGAATTATTTTCACCGTAACTAGTCCAACCAATAGGCTCTGATTCAAAGTCGGTTTCATATCCGACTGTGATTCCACCTATAACATTTGTTTCGTATTGTTCACTTGTAACGGAGTTATTTCCAAAATCGTTCACTGTTATCGTGTAGGAGAGGGCTCCTTCTACCACATCTTCACCTGGGATAGTGGCAACAAAGGAACCGGACTTGAAGTCACCGGATGTTCTTTTAGCTTGAACAGAGCCTTCCTTTCCTTCTGCATTAACGTAATCGACAGTGACAGAAGTAACGCTAATATTGTCACTAGCCAAAACAGTTAGGTCTAAATCCATTTTTGAGTAAACTTCCTCGGAAGGAGTATGTTCTAATACAGGTGCCTCTGTATCTTCTCCTTCCATCGTTACAGAGCCTTCAATCGTCCCTAATCCATCAATCATCGATGAGACTGCATCAAAAGCATTGACTAAACCATGGCCAAATCCATTGTTCGGGGACTCTGGATACTGGCTATTGGTCAGAGGCGTTGCGGTGTTGAGTAGCACCTCTTCAAGTTCATCAACAGATAAACTGGAATTTGCTTGTAATAATAAGGCGACGACGCCGGCAACTGCTGGACCAGCCATTGATGTTCCGTTCCATCCGCCTTCATAGCCGCTTCCTGGTACAGATGAACGTATGTTGACGCCAGGAGCTGAAATTTCTGGCTTAATCTCATTGTACGGAGAAGGACCCTGTAATGAAAAGCTTGCTAAATTATTGTTTGAATCAGTAGCTCCAGTTGCAAATGATTCAGGGTAGTTAGCAGGTACTGCAACAGACCCTGGACCTCCTGGATTCGTTAATGTTGTATTTCCAGCAGAAAATTCTGGGAAGATGTCAGCAGCGCGCCATGCTCTTACGATATCGCGATACCATTCATCTAGTCCTCTACCGCCACCCCAAGAGTTATTGACAACATCTGGAGCTTTCGTGATATCTCCACCAGGAGCTAGCATCCATTGACCAGCTGCGATTAGCTGAGCATCTGTCCCACCTCCAGCAGCGTTTAAGGCTTTAGCATGAATAAACTTTGCTCCAGGAGCAACTCCAATTTGATTTGTTCCGTTTGGCTCGCTTCCGACCATTGTACCGGTAACATGAGTACCGTGTCCATGATCATCGTATGCAGCAGCCCGTCCGTTTACAGCATCAAAGAAGCTATACGTGTGGTCAACTTCACCTGTGGCGGCATTGTACCCTCTATATTTTTCTTTTAATGCTGGATGATCCCATTGTGAACCTGTATCGATTGCACCGACAACGATGCCAGATCCGTCGATGCCAAGATTCCAGACATCAGGGGCGCCGACCCGCTCAACGTTCCATTCGATATTTTGAACCTTGGATTGAACAGGTTCAGCTTTTTTATCAACGGTCGCTTCAATTAATTTTCTTTCCTCGTTTGGGAGTAGTTTTTCAACTTCTTGAAAATGAGCAATTTTTTCAGCGACTTCTTTTGTTCCAGTAACGGCAATGGCATTGACGATATAAAACGACTCATAGTCAGTGACAGCGCCTTCTTCTAATTGTTTATCGAGGAATTGCTTCACACTATCCTGGGTAGTTAACGCAGTATATTTAAGTTCAGAAACAACAGCTGAGCGTTGTGCATATTCAATATTTGTTGATGATAACCCATTCTTTTTTGCCGTGTTAATAGCGTTTTTAGCAACTTTTTGTACATCTGCTTTTTCTTTGAATTTTACTAAAAATGTTACTTTCCCTTTGTTCTTTGTAAATTCTTCAATGAGGTGCGTGCTTATTTTTGATTGAGCGATTTGATTACTGTTCTTTAATGCTCGACTAACTTCCTTTGTTTCAGCGAAACCTGTACTTGGTATTGCTAAAGACACAAGCATTAGAAATGTGAGTAGTATACTTAAATATCTCTTCAACCTAGCTCCTCCTCTCGAATAATTGCTTTAGTGTAGCGAGATGTACGATCCTCCTTTCCACTTTGTGTGCATAATGTCAAATCATGAATGTTACAAATTACTATATAGGCTGAGAAGGAGAAATCCTGTCGAATTATAGCGATTAAATGTCAGAAAATTCAAAAACAGTAGATTGGTAATGTCTTCCTTTCAGTTATCAGTAATTTATTCCCTGTCGTTTTTAGTTCCTTTGTCTGTAATTCCCCTGTAAATCGGATGTAACGTTACAGACATATAAAGAGCTTTACAAAAAATGAAAAGAATGAACTATATGAAATTAGTAAAATATGTAATAAAAATAAAATAGTAGTAATTTATTCCTTGTTTTTACAAATGATTAGTAAATTGTCAAATTTCGATGAGAGAATCTGTCGATAACGGTGGAAGTGAAAAAGGGTATAAAAAAGAGAGATGTTCAATCACACCTCTCAAATCCTTTTCTATTAATTGATAAAATAATCAATGAATAGTCCAATGGTTAATAGAAATCCAAAGATCGTGTTTGTTTGTGCTGTAGATTGCATAGCGGGCATCATCTGAATCGGTAAAGTTTTACCGATAAATCCTTTTGTTGCTTTTACAGCTTTTGGAATACTCAAGACGACGAGTGCTAACCAAACGGAAGAATAACCGATCATCATTAAAGCGAAAATCCAAGCATAGGAGACGGTAAACATTGCAGCTAATAAAAAGATTGCATGTTTCCTTCCTAATAAAATCGCGAGTGTTTTTCGACCGAATTCCTTGTCACCGTCCAAGTCCCGAATATTGTTTGCTAGCAGAATCGCCCCAACAAGGATAAAAATTGGGACTGAAATCAAGATACTTGCTGTTGTGACCGTGCCAACCTGGATATAAAAACTAATTAATATAATTCCCATTCCCATAAAGAAGCCGGCGAAAATTTCACCAAATGGCGTATAGGCAATTGGCAGTGGCCCTCCTGTATAAAGATAGCCAATAATCATACAAAATAATCCAATGGCAGCTAACCACCATGATGTACTCATGCAAATATAGACGCCAATCAAAATAGAGATTCCGTAAAGGCTTAATGCAATTTGCATAATCGTTTTCGGCTTGACTCCATCACGAACGATGGTTCCGCCTATACCGACAGATTCTTCTGTATCGAGTCCTCTTTTATAATCGTAGTACTCATTAAACATGTTCGTCGCAGCTTGAATGAGTAAGCTTGCTACAAGCATCGCCAGAAATAATCCCACATGAATCGTTGTCTCGTGGATCGCTAAAGCTGTTCCTAGTAAAACAGGAACGAATGCAGCTGTCAACGTATGGGGCCTAGTCAGTTTCCACCAAACCCTCCAGCTTTTGTTTGGAGACATAGGTGGGTAACTTATCTTTGTCTCTGTTTGCATGTCTCTCCCTCTCCTTTTTCATGCATCTAAAAAATCAAAGAGTCGTAATTGGAATGAATGATCGTATAAAATAAATATTAGTAACACTTACATCAATTTCAAGTTGGATAACATCCAAATTCAAGTTTAGGCAATCAAGAGAAGGGTGTCAATGGCTTTTTACAGTTATTATAGGACAAAGTTACCAGTAGTGAATACTATGATTATATAGTAAAAGCATGTCAATAATATAATAAGGTAAATAGTCGGGAGAAAGTGACTGCTGTCATTGACATTTCAATAGGTAGAGGTGTATTTTAAAATAAGTTTGTATTCTAGATAAAGCAGGGAAAGACTGTTATTATTTTTTATGAAAGCTATGTTAGACGATGCTGTTGATTTTCACGCTTTGTGAGGATACTACCGCTTTTTTTGATGCAGTAAAAATGAGCTAGAACGATACAATTAAGCAAGAATGTTGTTAAACATAGCTTTTATGAAAGCAATTTCATGTTGTTATGATCATTTTATGATCTTATAGGAATGCAACATTACATAAAGAGCCTTTTTATTGGAGGGGATTTTTTGGTTACGATACTTGAAACGGAACTGAAAAAAGGGATTGAACAAGCGATTAAGAAAGCCAAAAAAAGTTTGGCCCCCATATTAGTAAGTGAAGTTCAGAAAGTCGAACATATAGAACCGCTGTCTTTTTTTTCTGCTGGTAAAGAGAATTTTCATGGCGAACGCTTTTTCTGGAAGGATCCGGATGAACAAACGTATTTAATTGGTTTGGGGATTTGTAAGCAAATTCAAAATGAGCAACTATCCGACCGTTTCGAAGCAGTGGAAAAAGATTGGGCTGACCTCATAAAGGAAGCGATTGTTTTTAATGATGAGGGGAAAAGAGGGACAGGTCCGTTAGTATTTGGGGGATTTTCTTTCGATCCGCTGAAGGAGAAAACCCCATTATGGTCCCAATATAGCCATTCTTTATTTCACCTTCCGCAATTTTTATTAACGCTAGTAGACGGGGAGGCATATTTAACGACGAATGTTTTATGTACGCAGCATGATGATATGACAGTTTGGAAAAAAGTTCTTAGTGAAAGACAAACTATTCTTTCATTTGCTAGTTCGCCAGCAGAGTTGGAAATGGCACAGATTTTAAAGAAAGAGGAAGTTGTCAATCCTGATGAATGGAAAGATTCGGTCCAAAAACTAGTTGCAGATCTGAAGGCAGGACAACTAAAAAAAGTTGTTCTGGCAAGAGAACTGCGAATATTTTTTAAAGATAAAGTAGCGGCTGATTTCGTTCTTCCACGTCTTTTAACAGAACAAAAAGCAAGCTTCACTTTTGCACTAGAATCAAACGGGGACTGCTTTATTGGTGCTTCTCCTGAAAGATTGGTCAAAAAGGAAGATGATCAGTTATTTTCTACCTGTTTGGCAGGCTCGATTGCTAGAGGGAAAACGAAGGAAGAGGATGAGCGCTTAGGTGAAGCATTGCTAAGCGATGAGAAAAATTTAATTGAGCATCATTATGTGGTAGAAATGATAAAAGCAGCCATGGATAAAGTATGTCAACAGATCGAACTTCCTACAAAGCCGACTCTTTTAAAAATGAGAGATATTCAACATTTATATACACCTATCGTAGGGGAGGCGTTAGAGGATAGCACATTATTGCAAGTGGTTGATTCACTGCATCCAACTCCAGCATTAGGTGGCTTGCCTCAGAGAGAAGCGGTGGAGAAAATAAGAAGGATTGAGGCATTGGATCGCGGCTTTTATGGAGCTCCGATTGGCTGGCTCGATTATCAGGGTAATGGTGAATTTGCTGTTGCGCTTCGTTCAGCTCTTATTCAAGGAAGCGAAGCCTCCCTATTTGCAGGATGTGGAATTGTTGCAGATTCTGATTCTGAAAGTGAATATGCTGAAACAAACATTAAGTTTCGGCCGATGCTATCCGTACTTGGAGGTTTAGGAAATGAGTAGTCAAGAAGCATTAACATCATATATAGCCGCTTTTGTTGCGGAATTAGTGCAAGCAGGCGTAACAGATGTAGTGGTTAGCCCTGGTTCTCGTTCCACACCAATGGCCATGGTAATGGCTGAGCATCCTGAGCTTCAGGTTCATATTAATGTAGATGAACGCTCAGCAGCATTCTTTGCCCTTGGAATAGCGAAAGCATCAGGCAAAGCGGTCGGATTATTGTGCACCTCAGGAACGGCTGCTGCTAACTACTACCCTGCAGTTGTGGAAGCGTATTATTCACGCGTACCATTAGTCGTTTTAACGGCGGACCGCCCTCATGAGCTAAGAGATGTTGGGGCACCGCAAGCCATTGATCAGATCCATTTGTATGGCAAGCACGTGAAGTGGTTTGTAGAGATGGCAGTTCCGGAACAGACAGAGGAAATGCAACGCTATGTTCGCAGCGTGTGCGCACGGGCGACGGCTACTGCTACTTTAGCTCCAGCGGGTCCAGTGCATTTAAATTTCCCATTCCGGGAACCTTTAGTACCGAACCTACAACAGGAAAATCTTTTTCATCTTGAAAAGCGCGGTGAAGGGTATGTGACGATTCACCAAGGGATTCCAACTATGCAAAGGGAATTGATAGAGCAATTTGGTGAAAAGTTAAAGAAATACGAAAAGGGAATCATTGTTTGTGGTTCACTTGAAGAGAAGCGATTTATTGAAGCGGTTACTCGCTTTGCTGACCAGTTGCAATTTCCGATCATTGCTGATCCGCTTTCACAACTGCGAAGTGGACAGCATGATGGAACAAATATTATCGATACATACGATACATTTTTAAGAAACGTGGATGCAAAAAAAGCTCTTAAGCCTGACATTATTATTCGGTTTGGGGCGATGCCTGTTTCCAAAGCGTTAACGATATTTTTGAATGAAAATAAAGACGCAGAACAATGGGTGGTTGATAGTGGAGCGGGCTATAGAGACCCTTCTTTATTGTCAACTTCAATGATCTACTGCAGTGAATCTGCATTTTGTGATGATATCGCTAACTATGTTGGGAAAAAGAGTTCAAGTTCGTTTCTTTTAAAATGGCGAGAGATAAACGATTTTACAAAGGAAAACCTTTTGAGAATTAGAGAGGTTCCCCAGTTAAGTGAGGCCAAGCTTTTTCATCAGCTTTCAGAGGTCCTCCCTGAGGGCGCAACATTATTTGTTGGGAATAGCATGCCAATTCGTGATTTAGATTCTTTCTTCCATTTTAATAAAAAATCCATTAAAATTATGGCCAATCGTGGGGCGAACGGAATTGATGGGACGGTCTCAACGGCTTTAGGTGCATCAACAGTACTTGACCCACTATATCTTGTTGTTGGAGACTTGACCTTTTTTCATGATTTAAATGGATTGATGGCAGCGAAGCTCTACAATCTCAATATGAAAGTTATTGTGATTAATAATAATGGCGGCGGGATTTTTTCGTTCCTACCTCAAGCCAATCACCGTAAAAATTTTGAGCGCTTGTTTGGAACCCCATTAGATTTAGATTTCAAACATGTTATTCATATGTACAATGGCTCATATGAGCTTGTTTTGGATTGGGAACATTTTACTTCCTCTTTCTTGCGAAATATGCAAAATAATGGATTATCAGTAATGGAAATGACGACAAATCGTGACACGAATTTAAAAGAACATCGAGATTTGTGGGATTTTGTTTCCCGGGAAATAAGTCGTTTTTTGAAAGGTGACTTGTCATGAGACATGTAATAGACGGCGTTCGCTATAATGTCGAATCATATGGTAATGGATTCCCAGCCATTCTGCTTCATGGCTTTACTGGTGATAGCTCAAATTGGACTCCGTTTTTAGAGCGATGGGGAAAACAGTCGAAATTGTTTATGGTCGACATTATTGGCCATGGCAAATCCGATGCTCCTGAAGAGCTAGAACGGTATCATATGCTGTCAGTAGTTGATGATCTATTCCTGTTAATGGAGAAATTAAAAATTCAAAAAGCTGATTTTGTCGGGTATTCAATGGGGGGAAGGCTTGCGCTATCCTTTGCGGCTAAATATCCAACCAAAGTTAGAAAATTGGTGCTGGAGAGTGCCTCTCCAGGATTAGAGTCAGATATTGAACGAAAACAAAGAATCAAAGAGGATGAAAAACTTGCCGCCTTCATCGAAGAAAAGGGGATAGCGGATTTTGTTGATTATTGGGAAAACATTGCTTTGTTTGCGAGTCAGAAACGTCTTCCTATTGAAAGGCAGAAGCAAATAAGAGAACAACGGTTACTCAATTCAACTCAAGGCTTAGCCAATAGTTTAAAAGGCATGGGTACTGGTTCACAGCCATCATGGTGGCTGGAGCTTTCTGATCTTAAAGTCGACATGCTGCTTATTACTGGGGCGTTGGATCGGAAATTTTGTCAAATTGCAAAAAAGATGCAGAATATCGCCAATCATGCTGAATGGATTACGGTTTCAGACTGTGGACATACAATTCATGTGGAGAATGCTGAAAAATTTGGTACAATAGTAGAAGGGTATTTGTCGAACGCGAGAAGTTGAAGAAAACACCCTAAACTAAAGATTATGGCTCTGACGCAAAAGAACAGAGTACAAAATTTATATGACGGAGGTTGCTGTATGTCAGTAGAGTGGGTTGCAGGACGTCAATATGATGAGATCATATATGAAACATACAATGGAATTGCGAAAATCACGATTAATCGTCCACATGTACATAATGCATTTACACCAAAAACAGTATCGGAATTAATTGATGCCTTTGCTTATGCTCGTGATGATTCAAATGTCGGGGTGATTGTCTTAACAGGCGCAGGAGATAAGGCATTCTGTTCAGGTGGGGACCAAAAGGTACGTGGGCATGGAGGATATGTTGGAGATGACCAAATTCCTCGGCTTAACGTTCTTGATTTACAACGCTTAATTCGTGTTATTCCTAAGCCAGTAATTGCGATGGTTAAGGGATATGCAATTGGCGGTGGACATGTATTACATGTTGTTTGTGATTTAACCATTGCTGCAGATAATGCCGTTTTTGGTCAAACAGGACCGAATGTTGGCAGCTTTGATGCTGGTTATGGCTCTGGCTATTTGGCACGAATTGTCGGTCATAAAAAAGCGCGCGAAATTTGGTATTTATGCCGTCAATACAATGCTCAGGAAGCATTAGACATGGGCCTTGTTAATACGGTTGTACCACTTGAGCAAGTGGAAGAAGAAACGATTAAATGGTGTGAAGAAATTCTTGAGAAAAGCCCAACGGCTCTACGCTTCTTAAAAGCAGCGATGAATGCTGACACGGATGGACTTGCTGGGCTGCAACAGTTTGCTGGAGATGCTACACTCCTTTATTACACAACGGACGAAGCGAAGGAAGGCCGTGACTCCTTTAAAGAGAAACGCAAACCTGATTTCGGTCAATTTCCTCGTTTCCCTTGATTGGAGAAAGAGCATTATTTTTTGAAACAGCTTGATGAAGTCATCAGGCTGTTTACTTTTTATCAATTGCGGTGATAGAAGATGGACAATCAAATGATACCGAATCTGATTATAAAAAGAGCCACTTTGACGCCGAATCGTGTAGCAATTCGATTCGAAAGACAGAATTATACGTATAAAGAGTTGTACGAACTGGCTTATCGGAAGGCTGGATATTTACAAAAACTTGGGGTGGAAAAAGGGGATTATGTTGCTTGTTTGTTGAAAAGCCATCTGGATACGATCGTCATTCTTGTTTCTCTACAATTAATAGGTGGGGTCGCTGTTCTATTAAATAATCGCTTAACAGCGGATGAACTTATGTGGCAGCTCAATGACTCAAAGGCTGATCTCCTTATCACAGAAAGAGAGTTTGTCGAAAAAATTAGCGTGGTGGCAAGTCAGCTAGATAAACTGACGATTGTTTGGAAAGAAACAATCGATGCCATCCCTTTTGAAGAACCGGCAATTCTGGAAGAAATAGAATTGCAAGCAGTTTGTACAGTAATGTATACCTCTGGTACAACAGGAAATCCAAAGGGCGTTTTGCAAACTTATGGAAATCATTGGTGGAGCGCGACAGGTTCCGCACTCAATTTAGGTATTCAGGAAGAAGATAGTTGGCTTTGTGCGGTTCCTTTATTTCATATAAGCGGCTATTCGATCCTAATGAGAAGTCTGATCTATGGAATGAAGCTTGTTTTGCATGACTCCTTTCAACCGGATGAAGTGATCAAAGCGATTAAGGATGAGAAGGTAACGATTATGTCTGTCGTGACGACGATGATGACAAGATTACTTGATGCCTTAGGGGAGGAAAAATTGCCCACAACGTTTCGATGCATGCTTTTAGGGGGAGGACCTGCTCCGCTCTCAGTGCTTGAACAATGTGTTGAACGCAATATTCCGATCTATCAAACGTATGGTATGACCGAAACTTCTTCTCAAATTGTCACACTGGCTCCGGAGTACAGCATTGAGAAATTAGGTTCTGCTGGAAAACCACTGTTTCCGTCACAATTGAAAATAATTGCTGCAGATGGCAGTGAGGTAGGTGCTTATCAATCCGGTGAAATAATTGTCAAAGGTCCCAATGTCACTAGGGGATACTTGCATCGTGAACACGAGCATGAGAAATATTTTCTAGATGGTTGGTTTAAAACGGGGGATATCGGTTATTTGGATAAGGATGGCTTTCTTTTTGTGCAAGATCGCCGCTCTGACCTTATTATTTCTGGTGGGGAAAATATCTATCCTGCAGAAATAGAAGGGGTCATTACTTCTCATCCACAAATAGAGGATGCAGGTGTGATTGGTATTGCCGATCCAAAATGGGGCCAAGTACCGGTCGCTTTTGTCTTGACGAAAGCAGATTTAACTGAAGAAGAAGTAAAGGAATATTGCAAAGGGAAAGTGGCTAACTACAAACTACCTAAAAAAATATATTTTGTTGAGCAAATTCCGCGAAATGCTTCTAGAAAATTGTTGAGAAGAGCTTTAAGAGAAATGTTATAAAAAATTGCTTTGGAAAATTCATACTTGCTCACGATCCAAATCGTTATCGAGCAAAAGGGGAGTCTTTAAACTCCCCTTTTGCTCATTTCGGTTCAATGAGTGCTGTTTCTAATGCTTGTAAGTTATCCTTCATAATTGAAAAATACGTTTTGTTGTTTTTTATATCTTGAGCAGTTAAAACGGATAAATTGTGAAGATATAAGGGCTCTGCATTTAATTCTCCTCGGACAATTTCTGCTAATTTAGAGCTGACATTTTGTTCGAAAAAGATGTGTTTAAGCTCGTGCTCTTTTGCCATTGTAATAATTTCTTTCAGTTGCTTTTGTGTAGGTTCGTTTGAAGAAGACAAACCCGAGATGCTAATTTGCTTCACACCGTAGCGTTTTTCCCAATACCCATAAGCAGCATGAGCGACAATGATTTCTTTATGCTCCGCTTTCTCGATTAACTTTTTAAATTGTTGATTTAATTCATCTAGTTGGTTGGAAAGTACAGTATAATTTGCTTCAAGTTGCTCTTGATGGTCAGGAAGCTGTTGAATAAGCTCATTCTTAATGGCTTCTGCGAGCTCTTTCGCGTACAGTGGATCAATCCACACATGTGGATCAATATCTCCGTGGCCATGACCATCATCATGATGTTCATGTTCATCGTGGGTGTGTGTTTCCTCTTCAGCAAAGTGAATATGTTCACCGGCAGCCACTAAATGAGCATTTTCATTTTCTAATGTTTGTTTCGCTTTATTGACAAAACCTTCTAACCCTAAACCAACATAAATAAAAAGGTCAGCTTGGGCTAATTCGAGCATATCTTTTTGCGAAGGTTCATAAGTATGTTCATCTGCACCAGGTGGATAAATAGTATCGACCGTAACGAGATCTTTTCCAATTGCTTCTGTGAAATATTGCAGCGGATATACCGTTGTATAAATATGGAGCTTTTCTTTTGCTGCTTCTTTATTTGCGTTATTATCCTTTGAACCGCAACCTGCTATAGCAAGGAGCAACAGCAAGATGAGTAAACTGATTTTAGTGCGCATAATTAGGCTCTCCTTATATCAAACTCTATTGTTCTATGGTATTTTTTTGTCAGCTATTTGTTTTAGCCGAATATCGGACATACTTTTTTTACAGTAATATATAAACGAAATTATTTCGATTTAATAATGGATATCAATACGTAATCGTTCCGATTAACTATAGTATAGTATTATATCTATGATATAATTGCAAGAAAAAATTACTTTTTTCATGGAATTAGAGAGCCGTTTAGCCAAGCTGAAAGGCGCAATGAACCAAAAATGGTTTTATCAACAATATTGTCCCCATAAAGGGATACTAGTATTATGTTATTTACGCATAATTTCACGGTGCTGTTAGCAAAGGAGAGTCATGATGAAGCTATTAGATGAGATTCTTCAATACAATGAGGAATTTGTTAAGGAAAAGAAATATGAAGCCTACTCGACTACTAAATATCCTAATAAACGAATGGTTATTGTCACCTGTATGGATACAAGATTAACCGAATTACTTCCTAAAGCGTTAAATATAGGAAATGGTGACGTAAAGCTTGTGAAAAATGCTGGTGCACTCGTATCGCATCCATTCGGTAGTATCATGCGAAGCATACTTGTCGCAGTATATCAGCTTCAGGCTGATGAGATATTAGTAATTGGTCATCATGATTGCGGAATGGCAGGGATGAAAGCGGGGCAAATGATTGACAACATGAAAGAGAGAGGGATTACAGAGGAGACGTTTGAAATGCTCACTTACTCTGGAATTAATGTGACAAAATGGCTTCAAGGTTTTCAAGATGTCAAAGAAAGTGTCTCCCATAGTGTAGAAATGATTAAAAAGCATCCTCTTTTAGCGGAAGATATTCCTGTCCATGGCCTTGTTATTCATCCTAACACAGGAAAACTTGACTTAGTGATAGATGGATACAAGGAATAGCTATGAGTTCGGCTTTTTTTCCTCAGGGACTAAATCAACTCCACCAGGATGGAAAGGATGGCATTTTAAGATTCTTTTTATCGTTAACCAACCGCCTTTTATCGGTCCAAAGCGACTTATCGCTTCGATTCCATAGTGGGAACAAGTAGGGTAAAATCGACAAGTAGGCGGTTTCAGCGGGGAGATCACCATTTGATAAAATCGAATGATGCCGATCATGAGTTTTCTCAGCATTTCTTTTCGTCTCACTTTCCAATTAAAATGAGTTTACCGTCTTAACTGTAACTCTTCAAAAAGATAACATAATATGATATATTAGTCTATGAACGAGTATTACGTATTAAATTGATAAACTTACTAGGGATTTTGTTAGAATTTGTTTAAATGAACTAGATAACGATTTTTTTATAAATGAAGGAGTGAAGAAAATGCCATCAGTTGAAAGCTTCGAGCTCGATCATAATGCTGTGAAGGCACCTTATGTAAGACATTGTGGTGTTCATAAGGTAGGGACAGATGGAGTTGTCAATAAATTCGATATCCGCTTTTGTCAACCGAATAAGCAAGCGATGAAGCCGGATTCTATTCACACATTGGAACATTTATTAGCCTTTAATATCCGTGAGCATGCGGAGAAATATGAGCATTTTGACATTATTGATATTTCTCCAATGGGTTGTCAAACAGGCTATTATCTCGTCGTTAGCGGTGAACCAACGGTTGAGGAGATTATTGATTTACTTGATGATACAATGAGATCAGCAGTTGAAATTGTAGAAATTCCAGCAGCAAATGAAAAACAGTGTGGGCAAGCAAAGCTTCATGATTTAGAAGGAGCCAAGCGCTTGATGCGCTTTTGGCTGGAACAGTCAAAGGAAGATTTAAAACAAGTATTTGCTTAAAAAACCGCTATGCTCGCTCAACTAAAATTGGATTTTGTTGCGTACAGCAATAGAAAAGGCCGATTGTTGCAATCGGCCTTTTTCTATTGCATTGTTGGGTAGACAGGGGAGCATTATTGTTGCTTCGTCTATAGTGTTTCGAGCTTTACCTCTAGTAAGAACCCCTACCGCCTAACGAACGACTTCCTAGGATAAGCCAGCTGATCCGGATCGCTCTTTATCATTTGTCTAAAGACGATCATGAACTAGTATTGCTGTTTTTATAGGATTGGTGACAGGAGACGTGAGACAGATTCTTTGAAGCGAATGACAAGTGAGCGTTTTTGATAAATTTCATCGGTTAGTTCCCACGATAGCTTCATATCTTCTTCGAAGCTTTGTGTCAGCTTATGTGCGATATCATGATTATAAATGAAGGCGTTCACTTCAAAGTTTAGGCGGAAGCTGCGCACATCAATATTAGCTGTACCGACAGAGGAGATTTCATTATCAACAATGATCGTTTTCGCATGAATGAATCCATTATCGTAAATGTAAATTTTTGCGCCAGCCTTGATCATTTCTCCGATGTAGGAATATGTAGCCCAATAAACAAACATATGGTCAGGTTTATTCGGAATCATGATTCGCACATCAATTCCTGATAAAGAAGCAATTCGCAATGCATCAAGGAGGCTTGCATCAGGAATAAAATATGGTGTTTGAATCCATACAGCCTGCTTAGCAGAAGAAATCATTTTGATATAGCCGTTTTTAATTTGTTCCCACTCAGAATCAGGTCCTGACGTTACAATTTGGATCCCCACTTCTCCTGTGGAATTTAATGGCGGAAAGAGACTATCGGAATAATGAATATTATGACGATGGGATGCTTGATTCCAGTCTAATATGAACCGGGTTTGAATGGCATGTACAGCATTGCCGACAATACGGAGGTGGGTATCTCGCCAATAGCCAAATCGCGGATTTTTTCCTAAATATTCATCCCCAATATTAAAACCGCCTACATATCCAATTTTTCCATCAATAATCGCTAACTTACGGTGATTGCGAAAGTTCATACGTAAATTAATAAATTTTAATTTTGACGGAAAAAATGCTTCAATTTCTCCTCCAGCGTTTCGAAGATCTTTGAAGAAACCTCTTGTTAAGGTCCTTGAACCAAGATCATCATATAAGATCCGGACTTTGATCCCTTCTTTGGCTTTACGAATTAAAGCATTTAATAGTTTTTGACCAAGCTCATCCCGTTTAAGAATATAATATTGCAAATGAATATGATCCTTAGCTGCGGCTATATCGTGAAACAATGCTTTAAATTTATCATGACCATCTGTAAAAATCGCCACCTCGTTATTTTGAGACAGCAATGCATCATTGTTTCTCAAGTGCATAAAGATGAGATCGTGATATTTTTTTTCAAGCTCGTTTCGGTAGGAAAATTTATTGGTGCAAATTTCTAATAATTGATTGGAAATTAATTGTGCGATTCCAACCTTTTTTTGATCCTCCCATTGAAACATTTTTGAACGGGCTAGATTTCTGCCAAATAACAAATATGTTACAAACCCTAATCCGGGAATAAAAAATAAGACCAGTATCCAAGCCCAAGTAGCTCCTGCATCTTTTCGTTCCAAGAAAATGACGATGGTTGCTAAAAACATGTTTAGAACAAAAATAAGTCCAACTAATATTGAAGTGATACTCATTATCGTTTTCCTCGCTTATTATTTGATTGATCTGTGTCCCTATCCTGATTTAAGTGAGGATTATCTTCTAATGGATCGACAGAATGCTTATAGGAATAGGCTTTGCTAGTAGTTAATACGGATAACAGCAGCACCACAAAGACAATAACGATACAAATAATTAAAACGATTAACATTCTCTCCCTCTCCTGACTTCATTATTCATGTATTCTTTCCTATTGTAACAAAAATGACAAATTATATGGTCAAAGACTATTCTAACATGAATCACGTTATCTTTTGTAAGTATTACGTTTTAGTATGAAAAACTTGGGTATTATAGGAATGGGAGGTTGATAAAATGTCAAACAAATTAGTACAAGCTGTCAATAAGCAAGTAGCCAATTGGACCGTTCTTTATGTGAAACTCCATAACTATCATTGGTATATAAAAGGGCGGCATTTTTTCACCTTACATGAAAAGTTTGAAGAGCTCTACAATGAAGCAAATCAACATATCGATGAGTTAGCAGAAAGGATTCTAGCACTTGAAGGACATCCTGTTGCAACAATGGAGGACTGTTTAAAGATGGCCTCTGTCAAAGAAGCAACTGGCACTGAGAATGAAGAAGAGATGGTTAGAACGATTACAGCTGATTTTGAAACAATGGTCGGCGAACTTCAGGAAGGAATTGAGTTAGCAGAGGAAGCAAGTGATGAAGGAACAGCGGATATGCTAATTGCCATTAAACAAAGCTTGAAAAAGCATATTTGGATGTTCAAAGCGTTCTTGAGCTAAAAAATAAAAGAAGCTGGTTATTGTGAACGATGCTGTTCAAATAGCCAGCTTCTTTTCGCAAAAATATGTATGCGCTTTTAATGTAGGTTTCGTGAGTGCGGAGATGATGTTCGCTGTTGGCCGTAGCTTTCTTGGGCAAATTTCCCCTTTAAAGTTTCAATCATATATAATCCGATTAAGTCATAGAGCTCCTGTTTATCTAAATCTTTAATGATATTCATCAAATCGTCATAGGTCATTTCTTCTAATAAAGCAAATGCGAGCATGTCAATATCTTCGTCATCCCCGGTCAATTTATCACGATAAAATTCAAAAATCTCGTCTATCAATTTCATAGTTCCACCCCCAATTTTTTATACAATACCCTAAATGGATGATAGTTATTCCTATTATACATGAAAATTATTAGAAAAAGATGAGTAAAGGCCTAGAAAAAAACGAATGCTAGTAAGAAAAGTGCAAGTATTTTATGGCCGGGTACATAGTGACGATATCATGCAGTCAACATCGGCAGTTCAAATTTGAAAAAGGAGGATTCATCATGAGTCAGGAGAAAAAGACGTATTATATCACTGTAGGAACTGGCGAAATCACGAAAAGTCGCACCGATTCCGCATGGAATTTTAAAATAGAAGCAACAGATGATGAGATTATTCAACTGCGCGAGCTGTTTGAACAAAATTATTCAACGGAATGGCAAAATTTTTTTCGCGCCCATGTACCGTATGTACAATATCATCATGACCGTGAAAATGATCAATACGACGATACAATCGTTCAAGTATATCAAATGATCTATAATCTAGGTGACGCTGAAGCGAAGCAGCATATTGAATCGATGGGAATCATTAAAGATCTGTAAATCTGTTAACGTTTAAACTCTTCGTAGAACGAACTTTCTCCAGCAAATGTTATAATAATGGTGCGAATATTACATAAGAAGAGTTGCTCCATTAGGAAGGAAATCTTTCCGGGAGTATTGGAGGATTTATGGATACGTTTAAAGATTTTTTCGGTGCTACTGTTCGTCTAGCCTTTAAAAAGGGTTCATTTAATGAAGCACCAAGGCATGTACTCGTTATTTGCGAATATCAGAATGAATGGCTTTTAACGAAGCACTCTGTACGTGGCTTAGAATTTCCTGGAGGTAAGGTTGAACCAGGTGAATCAATCGAAGAGGCTGCCAAAAGAGAAGTATACGAAGAAACGGGCGCTAAACTCGAAACACTGCAACTGATTGGGGAATATGAAGTAGAAAATGACAGAGAAACTTTTGTAAAAGCGATTTTTTATGGTAAGATCAGCCACCTAGAAAAAAGGCCCCATTTTCATGAAACAGAAGGTCCAGCACTGATTAGCGGAAATCTTCTGGAAGAACGTTTTAACGATACCTATAGTTTTATTATGAAAGATTCGGTCATTGAAAAAAGCCTGCTTTTTATCGAAAAACTGAAAAACAGGTAAATTCATATAATACAGCTTCAGCTAGTTGCACTTTCACGCTAACGGCAATATACATCAGCGTAAAAATTTGGAGAGAACGACACGGTTTGTTTGGAATGAGCGAGATATGTGAAGGTGTAGTCCGACTGGGCGGTCTATTCGAGTGAAAAATGCGAAGGCTCTAAGAGGTGTAATCGAGCGAAAGTGAAAATGTTCAACTCGAATAAGGTTCTTATCGTCTGGAACGAGTGAAGCGTGTAAGGATGTAGTCCGAATACGAGGTCTATTAGGACAAATTGAGTAAAGTGTAAGGCTCTAAGTTCGAATAATAAGAGGCGTGATCGGAACAGAACGGTCAAAGCGAGAAAGTCTCCAGTCCGAATACTCCCAATTCGTCTGACTGGAACAAACAAAACCCGTTCAATCCGATTAATAGTGCCAGTATAAAACAAACTACCGGAACAAATGTCATTTTTTTCTGCCCCGACAGAACAGAGGACAGCAGTTTTAGAAATCCTGCAAAAACAGACCGCTGAAAGCTTTTTTCAGCGGTCTGTTTTTAATTATGTTTTATGAGCTTTTTTTCGAGCAGTTCCACTAATTGATACATAATGGTGGCGAATACTGCGATGACAAGTAGGGAAAGCAAGACAAGGGTAAAATTAAACACTTGAAAGCCATAAATGATCATATAGCCTAATCCTCTTTGGGAAACGAGGAATTCTCCGACAATGACACCAACCCATGATAATCCTACGTTTACTTTTAAAGTGGAGATAATGGTTGGGAACGAGGCGGGGAGAATCGCTTCTTTGAACGATTGGAATCGATTTGCGCCGAATGTTTGTAAAACCTTTAAATAATTGGCATCTACTTCTCTGAAAGAAGTATATACAACAATGGTTGTGATGATGACAGAGATAATGGCACCCATGGCGATAATCGAAGTCATACTAGGACCTAGAGCTACGATTAATATGGGGCCTAAAGCAACCTTAGGCATCGAATTTAAGATGACGAGATACGGGTCTAATACTTTGGAAAGAAATGGCGACCACCAAAGGACTGCAGCTAGAATGGTACCGAGTAGAGTTCCAAGGATAAAACCAAAGACGGTTTCTGTTAAAGTATAGCCTAAATCCAAAAACAGTGAACCGTCCATAACTTTATTGATAAAGAGGTTCCATACTTTTGAAGGTGCACTAAAAATAAGTGGATCAATCCATTGCTTTTGGCTGAAAAGCTCCCAACCAGCGAAAAAGACGACGAAGATAACAAGCTGATAAAAGCGAACCCAACGATTCTCACGTTTTAAGGACTGGATATATTTTTTATGGAGGAGCTCTGTTTTATTGTTCAGGTTCAATTTGCTCCAACTCCTTCCATATCTTTTGAAAAATTTCAGGATATTTTTCATGATTTCTTGCATGAAATGGTGTCAACGTTCGTAATTGCTCAGGAATTGTAAATGTTTGATAGATTTGACCTGGCCTTGGGGAAAAAAGATAGATACGGTCGCTCATGGCAATCGCTTCTCCAATATCATGGGTAACTAAAATGGCTGTTTTTCCAAAGGATTTAAGTGTGTTCGAAACGAGATCTTCAAGACGGAGTTTTGTTTGGTAGTCCAGTGCTGAAAAGGGTTCATCGAGCAATAACAATTTTGGCTCTGTTGCGAGTGTTCTGACTAAGGCAGCTCTTTGCCGCATTCCCCCTGATAATTGTGAGGGATACTGCTTTTCAACGCCTTCTAACCCTATCTGTTCGAGGAGGGCAATCGTAGCCTGTTTTTTCTCCCGGGTTAGTAAGTTATTTAACTTTAAGCCTAAAAGAATATTTTCTTCAATTGTTTTCCAGGGAAATAAATAATCCTGTTGTAGCATATAACCAATCTGGTGATGAGCCTTTTCAAGTGTTTGATTTTCCAATGTTACTTTGCCTTCTGTCGGTTTTAGTAACCCTGCAATAACGGAAAGCAATGTCGTTTTACCGCACCCACTAGGACCGAGAAAGGAGATAAATTCCCCTTCCTCCACCTCTAGCGAGATATTGGAGAGGGCCGTTGTTGCAGAGTTTTTGCTAAAGTAAGTATGATGTATTCCATCGATCTTTAAGAATCCCATTTAACTTGCGGCCTCCTCATTAAAAACCAGTTTTTGAAATTAAGAATTTTCCTTATACTATACTATTACGCTACTGAAAGAAGGGTAACGGCCATTTCGTCAAGGTAATTGCTACAAATAATATCTATTCCATGACACTTTCAGCGATGTCTGTATTGACTAAGCTATTGTAATCGATGCGCTCAGGTAGTTCTCCCGCTTCGTCCATTATATTTTGCAAATTGTTCCATTCGTCTTCATCAAGAACTGGATCGACTGCAAAGGAATCCTGCCCTTTGTAACGTTCTACGACCATTTCAATAATGTCTAGCTCTGTATCAGCAAAATGCGGTTGAATAGCTTTCGCTACTTCTTGTGCGCTATTTTCTTCTACCCATTTTTGCGCTTTATAAATCGCTCGAGTGAATTTTTCAACCAATTCTTTGTTTTCTTCAATATAGCTTTGTTTAGCCATATAGCTTGTGTATGGAACATGGCCAGATTCTTCACCAAAGGAGGCAACAATATAGCCTCGGCCTTCTTGTTCAAACACGCTTGCCTGAGGCTCGAACAATTGAACAAAATCTCCTGTTCCAGAAGCAAATGCGCTTGAAATATTAGCAAAATCAATATTTTGAATAAGCTCAAGGTCAGCATGGGGATCGATATCATGTTTTTTCAACACGAATTCTCCAACCATTTGCGGCATGCCTCCCTTTCGTTGACCAAGAAAAGTCACGCCTTTAAGCTGATCCCAAGAGAAATTATCGATTTTTTCTCGAGATACAAGAAAGGTTCCGTCTGTTTGAGTAAGCTGAGCAAAATTGATCACTTGATCACTAGCTCCTTGTGCGGCAACATATATGGAGGTTTCAGAACCAACAAGACCAATATCAGCACCGTCTGATAAAAGGGCGGTCATTACTTTATCTCCGCCAGGGGTAAGAGTAAGTTCAATATTTAATCCCTCTTCCTCAAAAAATCCTTTTTCAATTGCGACATATTGGGGGGCATAAAATATCGAATGAGTCACTTCAGCAACACGAACGGTTTGAACCTCTTCATTATTACAAGCAGCTAAAGCTATAATAAGAATAGCTGTTAAAAGACTAGCGAAACTTATCTTGAACCACTTTTTCATGTTTTGACCTCCTTAGGTGAAATCATGTGAAATTGTATTTAACCATCTATATGAAAGGTTTATAAGCCTAACATATCGTATGAAATGATAAAAAATGTGTGAATGCCTAGACAAAAATGACGAACTATTTTTAGGAGTTGAACATATGCAGTGGGATGACGGTCAAATTATCACGAAACAAAAATTTCCTTCACCACATCCACAGATCGATCTCTACACGATTACCTATATGTCAGACGGTTTTAAAGTGAAAGGATTGCTCGCTGAACCGAAAGATGGAGGTCGGTACGGAGGATTCCTCTATTTGCGCGGAGGAATTAAAAATGTTGGAAAGGTTCGTCCAAGCAGGATCGTCCAATTTGCAGTAGAGGGATTTATCGTTTTTGCCCCTTTCTATAGAGGGAATCAGGGGGGAGAAGGGAATGAGGATTTTGCTGGAGATGATCGCAAGGACGCTTTCTCCGCATTTAAATTACTTCAGGCTCACCCAAGAGTGGACAAGATCCATGTATTTGGCTTTTCTAGAGGAGGAGTGATGGCACTTTTCACCGGAATCACTTTTCCAAATGTGGCTTCTGTAGTTACTTGGGGCGGGGTAAGTGATATGTTTCTTACTTACGTGGAAAGAAAAGATCTGCGAAGAATGATGAAAAGAGTGATTGGAGGGACACCGAGTAAATATCCTGAACGCTATCAATATCGAACGCCATTATTACAATTGGAAAGCTTGGAAGCCCCAATTCTCATTATCCATGGGGTCAAGGATAAAAATGTGTCCGTCGAACATGCTTATCGACTTGAAAAAAAGTTAAAAGCACTAAATAAAAGGGTGGAAAGTTGGTATTTTACTGAATACACCCATTATTTCCCTCCGCTAGTTAATCGCCAAATTGTTGGAGATTTGACGAAATGGATGAAAAAGCAAGAGTGAAAATGGTAAGATAAAAATATATAGGAGTCTTTGTAAGAAAGAAGTTCTACATGGCAAAGGAGAGAGAACGATGGGTATGCCTTTGGAATTAAATACAATGATTGTGACGAAAGGAAATGAAACGCGTGTAAGGGAGAATCTTTTTACGCTGGTAAAGGAAGGGTTTCGACTATATCCAATAGAAATTCCGATTGAAGTGAGAAGAACGATTGATGGTGATTTAATTGGCATTGCTAAAATTAAAAAAGTGGAATGGGAGAAGAATGAAACGACATTGCACTATCAATTGATTGCTTTGAATTCTACAAATTAAAAATCGCTTTTTGGGTTTCCGGAATTGTAGGGTGAAATTCCGGAATTAATGCAATTTTTCCGGGAATACATCCGTTTTTTCCGGAATTAAGCAGAAAAATTCCGGAATTAATCACGATTTTTCCGGAATCCACCTTCGTCTAAGTAGTATGCACGATTTTTGTTTGTAGTTATTACAGTTGTTAAAAAAAGCTCCTCTGTAAGAGAAGCTTTTAGGTCACAAAATGAGCAGTGATTAAGAAAGTGGCCCGCCTTGTTCACGAATAGATGCGGGTACATCTGTGAATTTCTCGAAGTTTTTCTTGAATTTTTTTGCTAATTCCTTCGCTTTGTTTTCATAAGCAGTTTGATCAGCCCATGTTTTATGTGGCAGCAATACTTCATCTGGTACGCCAGGAACGTGGAGGGGGATATTTAAGCCAAAGAAATGGTCTTTTACCGTTTCGACATTGTTTAACTCCCCTTCAAGGGCCGCGTGGACCATTGCCCTTGTATAGCTTAGCTTCATGCGGCTGCCCACACCATATTCTCCCCCAGTCCAGCCTGTGTTAACAAGATATACTTGAGCGTTATGCTCATCGATTTTTTCTCCGAGCATTTCTGCATAACGAGTCGCTGGCAATGGAAGAAATGGCGAACCAAAGCAGGTAGAGAACGTCGCTTCAGGAGAGGTAACTCCCCGTTCTGTTCCAGCCAATTTAGAAGTATAGCCACTTAGAAAATGATACATTGCTTGTTCTTTTGTTAATTTTGCGATTGGTGGAAGTACACCAAATGCATCAGCAGTTAAAAAGACGATAGCATTTGGATGACCGGCGATGCTCGGATCGACAATATTGTCAATAGCCTGAATAGGATAAGCCGCACGGGTATTTTCCGTTAATGAGCCATCATCATAGTCAGCAACTCGAGTTTCTGGATTAAGAATGACATTTTCTAACACTGAACCGAATCGAATGGCTTCGAAAATTTGCGGTTCTTTCTTATAGGAAAGATTAATGCATTTTGCATAACACCCACCTTCAATGTTAAAAACGCCATTTGCTGACCAGCCGTGTTCATCATCTCCAATAAGCCGGCGATGCGGATCAGCAGATAATGTTGTTTTACCCGTACCAGAGAGGCCAAAAAATAAGGCGACGTCTCCTTCTTGCCCCACATTGGCAGAACAATGCATGGGTAAAATGCCGTTTTCAGGAAGTAAGTAATTCATAATGGAAAAGATCGACTTTTTGATTTCACCTGCATATTCTGTTCCACCAATTAATACAGTTTTACGCTCAAATGATATAATAATAAAGGTTTCAGACTTTGTTCCGTCAACAGTCGGATCGGCTTTGAAATCTGGAGCAGAAATGACAGTGAATTGAGCCTGATGGTTGTCTAGTTCATCTTTCGTTGGTCGAATAAATAATTGATGGGCAAATAGATTATGCCAAGCATATTCATTAATTACTTGAATCGGAAGCTGTGAATTTTTATCGGCACCAGCAAAGCCTTTAAAAACAAATACTTCATCTTTCTTTTTTAAGTAATTAAGCACCTTTGTGTAAAGGGAGTCAAACGTATCTTCGGAAATCGCCTGGTTGATCGGGCCCCAGTCAATTTTATCTTTTGAAGAACGTTCTTCCACGATGTATTTATCTTTAGGGGAACGTCCAGTATAGGTTCCAGTAGTAGCACATATTGCTCCAGTAGAGGTAAGAACTCCTTCATTTCGTCGCAAAACTTTTTCGACTAATTGGGGAACAGATAGCTGGATATGAACATTATTTTGTTGTAGCAATTCATTTAGTTCATTAGTAAGGCTAACTGAATTCATTTGATGAATACCTTCTTTCAATATAGTTTAAAAATGTATTTCTCGAAAGCGATATCATAATACGATTAGTATAACACATTTATCTCATTAGTCTATACTAATTCGTGGAAAATGCCACTGAATATCCAAAAAGTTTCAATGGTTAAGGAAAATTACTAGAGTTCTTTTAGCAATACGATGATCATAATATATTCATTCTTTAACAGGAAGGGAATGGGAAAGTTGGAAATTGTGGCATTATATGATGGAAATTGTGCGTTATGCTTGAGAACAAAGACTATATTACAAAAAATAGATTTATTTAAAAAAGTTACTTGGCTTTCTTTACAAGAGTTTGAGGAAGTTCAAAAGGATGCTAGATTTACAGCAAAGGAATTAAGAAGTGAGCTTCATATTCTTCTTCCAAATCAACGGGTGCTTAAGGGATATAAAGCTGTAAGAAGAATTTTGCTCATTAGCCCTTATACATTTATCTTTGCAAGTATATTATATTTGCCTTTTCTGCATTTCATAGGAGATCCTATTTACAGGTGGATTGCCCGAAATCGGCATTTATTTTTCAAGCAAAAATGTGATGATGGAAGTTGCTCCTTATAGTGAATCTTTCGCCATGAAAATGAAAAAATTAAAAGAATTATTCCATAGCTGTTGACACATATGCACTCGTTCGTTATGATCTACACTTGAACGGATACTCTCTTATCCCGAGTAGGTGGAGGGACAGGCCCTATGAAACCCAGCAACCGGTTATTAAGTTCAAGATTCTGTTGGAATCCTTGAAAGCTTTGATAGCAATGGTGCTAACCTGAAGCAAGGATAAAGTCCTTGAACGATAAGAGTGAAAGGCGAGAATTGTTTACATACTCCTTTCCTCTTCTTAGGAAAGGTTTTTTTGTGTTTAGTGCAAGTGGTTTATCATCTAACAAAACTAAGAGTTCTTTAAGTTTGCCGGTGATGGGCAGCAAGGAGAGCTCCTTAGAAAGATAAGCTGCATTAGATTTGTGGTGAAGGCACCTTGTACTTTTCAATATTGTAAACAATTGAATGAGTTTCAAGATGGCAGAACGATTATTTGTTCTCAACATAATATGAAATGAGTTCTTCAACCCTTTTTATGAATTCTTGAAAATCATCATAAAAACTCCATGTTTATTTCATACTACATAGGGAATGAGTTCCGTATCAGCGTGGGGGAAAGCCCTCGTACTTATAGATGAGGAGGAAGTCAGATGTCAAGAAACGCGCGTTTGTTTACTTCTGAGTCAGTTACTGAAGGTCACCCAGATAAAATTTGTGACCAAATTTCTGACGCAATATTGGATGCGATCTTAGCAAAAGATGCTAATGCTCGTGTTGCTGCTGAAACTTCTGTCAATACAGGACTTGTTTTAGTGGCAGGAGAAATTACTACTTCTACATATGTAGATATTCCAAAGATTGTCCGTGAAACGATCAAAGAGATTGGATATAATCGAGCCAAATACGGATTCGATTCTGAAACTTGTGCAGTATTAACTTCGATTGATGAACAATCCCCCGATATTGCTATGGGTGTTGATCAAGCTTTGGAAGCACGTGAAGGCAGTATGACGGATGAAGAAATTGAAGCAATTGGTGCAGGTGACCAAGGATTAATGTTTGGGTTTGCTTGTAATGAAACAAAGGAACTTATGCCGCTTCCGATTTCACTTGCGCATAAATTATCTCGCCGTCTAACAGAAGTTCGGAAAGAAGAGATTCTTCCTTATCTTCGACCGGATGGAAAAACACAAGTGACCGTTGAATATGATAAAAACAACAAGCCGGTCCGCATTGATACCATTGTCATTTCAACACAGCATCACCCTGAAATTACCCTTGAACAAATTCAGCGCAATATTAAAGAGCATGTGATCAGTCCGGTTGTTCCTAGTGAATTAATTGATGAGAATACAAAGTATTTTATCAATCCTACTGGACGATTTGTCATCGGGGGTCCTCAAGGGGATGCAGGCTTAACAGGTCGTAAAATTATTGTAGATACTTATGGTGGTTATGCTCGTCATGGCGGCGGTGCATTCTCTGGTAAAGATCCGACAAAAGTGGATCGCTCTGCAGCCTATGCTGCCCGTTACGTAGCGAAAAATATCGTTGCTGCGGGGCTAGCTGATAAGGTAGAAGTACAGCTAGCTTATGCGATTGGTGTCGCACAACCAGTGTCTATCGCTGTCGATACATTTGGAACAGGGAAAGTAGACGAAAATATTTTAGTCGAAGTAGTTCGCCATAACTTCGATTTACGTCCTGCTGGCATCATTAAGATGTTGGATTTACGCCGTCCGATTTACAAGCAAACAGCTGCTTACGGGCATTTTGGTCGTACAGACATCGACCTTCCGTGGGAGCGTACGGATAAAGCTGATGCTTTGCGTGAGCAGGCATTAAAGGGTTAAAAAGAGGGGGCAGAATTCTCTTTAGTTCCTATCAGACTGCAGACAAACTCGATATTCAAGATTGTCTGCAGTTTTATTATCACTCTGTCAAAGTTTAAAGCTGATATTACTCAATATAGTCAATTAATTTTGCAGGAACCTGTTCAAAAATATAAAGTTCAGGCTTATTAAAAGGTTTGTGCTTTAAATAGTCAGACAGAGTCATCATACTTTTCCAATACTGTTTCATTAACTCCTCCTTTGATGGTAATCCCTCAACAAGGGCCCCGTTACCCCCATCATATTTATCCTCAAGATAAGCAAATAATTCGCTTGATATATCGAAGTTAAAAACTAAGATCTTATCACTAAACATAGGAAAACGATAATACGGTTTTTCATATGGCTCCAAATCTGCACCGAAGGCTACTTTAAAATCAATCCATTTTGGTAAATTCGTTGGTCTGCAACGCTCCGTTAATTCTGGAAAGAAATTAGCACCCCTTGAATACCATCTTGTTGCGGTTCGATGCGTTAATCCTTCTTTTAAAACCTTTTCCGAACTTATATTTTCTCCGAACTCATTTTGAATAGTCATATGATATAAATACAATCAAGCTCCTCCTTTTTTAAGCAAATCTTACCCGGTAGTTGACCAAGTAGTTTTGTTTACAGCGTGAATCTACATAATCTAAGTGTATCATTGTTTCCATATTTTGTATTGGATTTTCATGATGATTTCTTTGAGGATGCTTTCCAAAATTATTTCAGTTTATTTGGCTTTAGGCTAGTCGTGTAGCTTATTTGTATAAGAATGAGTAAAATGCCGATGCCGATTATACTTATTAATTGAGAGTTTCCGCTAAAAATAGAATAGTACATGAGACCGGATGCTAAAATAACAAGGCCCCAAATTAAAAATGAATATACTTTAAGCAAGCTTTTTAAGATGACATATTTTTCACCGTCATCAAATTGGTCAATTACTTCTTGATTATAATGATTGGACTGCGGATTAGGGAATTGAAAGTTTGGATTTGTGATCTTCATAAGCTGAGGATTAGGAAAAAAATTAAAAACAGAAATAATCATTAAAGCAAAGCTCCAAAAAGGCACACTTGGTGCTGTCTCTCGAAGTAGTAAAAAGCCAATAAGCAGTCCGATAAAGGAGAGAGAAAGTGCCATTTGAATAAAAGAAGTGCTCGTATATGCTTTTCTCTCTAAAGCAATATAGTGGGAATCTTCTTTATCTTTTTCCACTTGTTGTTGACTGCCACGGATAATTTTATAGAATTGAAACCTAGCTATGATTAAAAAAAGAAGTATCGCTATATTTACTAGCATTAAAAGATTTGCATCAAGCGCTCTTTCGTTAAAATGAGAAATTAAATCATTGAGTGCAAATAAAAAGATGATGATGTAAATAACTAAGATTTTCATGATAGCTCCTCCTCGCTAAAAATAAAAACATTCTCTATTGGTTCTTGAAATACTTTGGCGATTCTTATTGCAATCAATAATGATGGCATATATTCATTCCTTTCAATTAGACTGACTGTTTGTCGAGAGATTCTTGCTTTTTTTGCCAGCTCCGTTTGGTTTAGTCCATCTCTAGCTCGCAATTCTTTGAGTCGAGTTTTCATCGTATCACCTCGTATACATAGTAAATTATCTTTGTCCTTTTGACAAGTATAATAGTCAAAAAGACAAAGATAATTTTCTTTTTTGTGAAAAATTTATTATATATTTGGTTTACCTCTTATAAATGCCAAAGCCTCGCAGCTAATGAATTAGCATCGATTTTATCAGCAATATGGTCATGAATAAAAAAAGAGACGCATTGAATAAATGTCGTCTCCAAAAAATGTTTTTATTTGTTTTGCTGCAATTTTTTATAATATTGCCCTTTCTCAGCGTATTCTCTTGTTATTCTTTGCATATCTTTAATATCATCTAGCGTAAGATCTCTAATTACTTTAGCAGGTCTTCCGAACGCTAGTGTATTAGGCGGGATTTTTTTTCCTTGTGGCACAAGGCTTCCAGCTCCAATAAAAGCACCCTCACCAATTTCTGCATTGTCTAAAATAATGGATCCCATTCCAATCAATGAATTTTTGCGAAGAATGCAGCTATGTAAAATCACTTGATGCCCGACGGTAACCTCGTCTTCAAGAATTAATGGGTTGTTCGGGCTTTGGTGAAGGACGCAGTTGTCCTGTACGTTTACTCTTTTGCCGATGATTGTAGGAGCAACATCTCCTCTAATAACTGTATTAAACCAGATGCTTGCTTCGTCACCAATTATCACATCTCCAGTGATTGTGACGTAGTCAGCAATAAAGGCGCTAGCTGAAATTTTGGGAGATGTGTGATGAAATGGATAAATCATGAGCATTCTCTCCTTAAGAGGTTTTACTCCCATTGTACCTAATTTTTGTGTAAAAAGTGTGAATTAATCAGAGGCGGTGGTAAAAACTCTGAGGTTTCGCCTTTTTTGTGTTAAAATGAACTATAATTTCGATTCTTTTTTACCATCAGGTTGAATAGAATGAACCGATTTGACTAAGGTTGTAGGTCTATAACCAATTTAAATAAATGGAAGAACTGTTTGATAAGGGCTTTGTAGGAGGAATATTCATGTGGAAATGGGAACCAGACGGGGAAGCAAAAGGAGTCATAGTCATCGTTCATGGTGCGCTGGAGCATCATCGCCGCTATGGATGGTTAATTGAAATGTGGCGTAAAGAAGGCTTTCAAGTCATCATGGGCGATTTGCCTGGACATGGTCTCACAACAAGGTCTAGAAGAGGGCATATTGATTCTTTTGAGGAGTATATAGCAGAGGTTAAGGACTGGGTGAGGACGGCTTATCAATTCGATTTGCCTGTCTTTCTCCTGGGGCACAGTATGGGGGGATTAATAACGATCCGTTTGCTTCAAGAGGTGAAGCTAGACTTGGCGGGTGTTATTTTATCATCTCCTTGCCTCGGCTTAGTGAAGAAGCCCGGAAAGCTGTTAAACGGCTTAACCCATATTTTAAACGTTGTTGCCCCTGAGTTGCGGGTGGATCCTGGTATTACCGTCAAAATCGCAACCAGAAATAGGGAAGTTCAAGATGTTGACCGAAACGATACGTTATATATTGATAAGGTGTCGGTAAGATGGTTTCGCGAATTAGACAGTTCGATTAAGCTTGCTTTTGAAGAAATAGAAAAAACACATGATGTTCCTCTCCTTGTGATGCAGGGCGGCGATGATAAAATCGTCAATAAGCTCGCTGTTAAAGAATGGTTTAATTATGCACCATTGTCAGAGAAACGCTTTAAGGAATGGCCAAAGTGCTATCATGAAATTTTCAATGATCCTGAAAGGGATGAAGTATTTGAATATGCAAAGGATTTTGTATATAGTCAATTGAAAGCAATTGGTTACATTATTTAACGGAGGATGTTTATGATACCGTCAGAACCGCTTAGTTTAATGTCAAAAGTATATCGCCATATTTTACCAACAGCACATGTTGAGCTTGCTTATTGGAAGAAACGTGCAGAAGAAATTCCTGATCCGGAATTGAGGAAACAGGCATTGGCCAGCATTGAAGGGAAAACCTTCCACTGTGAAGGTGGTTCGATCTTAGCGATTATGGCTGGGGAGAGGTATAAGGAAGCGATTAAATTTATTGTTGCCTATCAAACGATTAGCGATTATTTAGATAATTTATGCGATCGAAGTACTTCATTGAATCCTGATGATTTTTCTGCTTTGCATGAATCCATGGAAGTGGCTTTAACAGTTGGGGCGGAGCAACGAAAGTATTATCGATTTCGAAAGGAATTTGATGATGGAGGGTATTTAGAGGAATTATCGCAAACATGTCAGCATGTTTTGAATAATGTCGCCGCTTATGGTGATATTAAAGACTATTTACTCGAGCTTTGTGGCTATTACTGCGACTTGCAAATACATAAGCATGTTAAGGTTGAAGAACGGATTCCCCGATTGCAAAAATGGTTTAAGCGCCATAAGAATCAAATCCCTGAAATGGAATGGTACGAGTTTTCGGCATGCTCCGGTTCAACGCTTGGGATTTTTTCTTTAGTTTCTCATGGGATGAGCACTGATTTTAATAAAGAAGACGCTGAGAAAATTAAAAATGGCTATTTTCCATATATACAAGGTTTGCATATTCTATTGGATTATTTTATTGATCAAGAAGAAGATCGCCTTGGTGGCGATTTGAATTTTTGTTTTTATTATCAAAATGAAGAAAGTTTATTCGATCGCTTAAAGCATTTTGTCGAGGAAGCGGACAAGCATACTGATGGACTTCCGAATAAACAATTTCATCGCCTCATTAATAGAGGCTTACTTGGAATTTATTTGTCCGATGAAAAAGTTCGCAGGCAGAAATCGGTCAAGTTGCTGGCCAGAGAGATGATTAAAAGCAGCGGATTAGTGAGTTTTTTCTTTTATGTGAACGGACGCCTTTACCGCAAAGTGCAAAAATGGATTCCTTCATTAAAAGTGAAGACCGACTCATAAATTTGAGTCGGTCTTTGTCATTTTATCACAATTACGCATTCTTATCTTTTTTCTATTGCGATGATAAATGGCGGGGCATTTTCTTGATTAATAAATTGGTACTGGAGAACATGAGCCTTTTTTTGTTCGAGCTGTTTCACGTATGAAAGTAGTTCTTCTTTTTCTACTACACCTTCTGGATGACCATGGTAAATGACAAGCACAAGGATCCCTTCTTGAGCAAGGATTTCCAGCAATTGCTCAATCGCTGCTATTGTCGTATTGGGCTGCGTCACTATTGCCTTATTTCCACCAGGTAAGTAGCCTAAATTAAAAATAGCTCCTTTGATTTGCCCATGCATGCTTGCTTGAATAGATTCTGCTATTTTTTCATGTCCCTTGTGAAATAATGTCACTTGATGGCTAAGTCCATGCTCCTGTAAGCGCGTCATCGTGTTAGCAATCGCCGCTTCCTGTATATCAAAGCCAAAAACATGTCCATTTTCTCCAACGAGATTCGCTAAAAATACGGTATCATGACCATTTCCAACGGTCGCATCGATCGCGATATCTCCCGGACCGACTGCATTTGTTAATAATGTTCTTGCAAAAGGCAATATCCCTTGAAGCTTCATTATTTTGCCTCCCAATACTTTCCTTGCCAGCTATTGCGGCGTTTTAGCTCGGCATCGATTGAATTAAGAACCTCCCATTTATTGACACTCCACATCGGACCAACCATTAAATCGATGGGGCCATCTCCCGTGATGCGATGAACAATCATTTCAGGAGGTAAAATTTCTAGCTGATCACATACGAGCTTTACGTAATCTTCTTGAGAAAGGAATTCAAGCATTCCCTTTTCATATTGCTTAACCATAGGTGTCCCTTTTAATAAATGGAGCAGGTGAATTTTTATCCCCTGTACATCAAGCTTAGCTACTTCCTGTGCTGTCTCCATCATCATGTCGTATGATTCTAACGGTAGTCCATTGATGATATGGGAGCATACACGAATGCCATGCTTACGAAGTTTTTCAACCCCTTTTACATAACATTCATAATCATGGGCACGATTAATTAATAAGGCTGTTCTTTCATGTACAGTTTGCAGGCCAAGTTCAACCCAAAGATACGTTCTTTCATGAAGCTCTGCCAAATATTCAACAACATCGTCGGGCAAGCAGTCTGGACGAGTCGCAATCGACAGACCAACAACCCCCTCTTGTGCGAGGACACGCTCGTATTTCTTTCTTAATTCTGCTACTGGAGCGTGAGTGTTTGTATAGGCTTGGAAGTAGGCCATATATTTGCCATCCTTCCATTTTTCATGCATTTTTTCTTTAATTTCATTGAATTGTACTTCAAGATCATCCGCTCGGTTTCCAGCAAAATCTCCTGAGCCTGCTGCACTGCAGAAGGTGCATCCTCCATGGGCAACGGTGCCATCTCGATTCGGGCAATCAAACCCTCCATCTAATGCTACCTTAAATACTTTATGGCCAAATTGCTGGCGTAAATGGTAATTCCATGTATGATAACGTTTATCATCTAATGCATATGGAAAAGGCTTTGTCTGATTCAAATCAGTACCCTCCTTTATTTTCGAAAAAAATATAAACCTTTCGCCACAGAACAAACCAAATGAATAGTGAATTTGTAACGTGAGCGCTCAAGTTTTTAATGAAGCAAGCTTCGCACTTCTATTAAGCATAAGAAAAATTTTAACATGAAATAAGGAATTTTCATAATGGAGTTTATTTCTATAGTAAAAAACGGGTAAGGAGAAGATGGGGTGAACAAACTAAAAAAGAAGCTTTTATGCTTCGTTAAATGAAATGAGTGGGAGGTTTTATAGGATGGCTACTCGTCAATCAATCGAAGACCTTCTTCAGCAGTGCGAGGATGCGATACGCAACGCTCATGAACAATATCAGGATCATACAAGACAGGAACATGATAATGAAACAGAATTTACAGAGGCGATGCAACAAATTGAAACGGCGTATAATGATTTGGCGAAAATGGCTCTCAGTGCAAATGGACAACAGCGCGAACAGCTCCATCGGATGAGACTGCAATTACAGCAAGTGCAAAATAATTTGATCTTACATGAGCATTAAGGAGAGGTTCAAAAGTGAAGAAACGCTCAAAACAAAACAATCCTGAGCAAAAAACACGAAATGGCATTAACAATCAAGATTTAGAGCTTGGACAAGATTTTGATCAGGTAAAAAAAGCTAAAAAGACGTATGAAAAATCAGGAGGACAGCCGATTAAATCAAAATTTCATCAAGAGTAATCGGCTCGTTTTCCAATAAAAAAGAACGGTCTAAAAACGAATTCGCTTTTAGACCGTTCTTTTTTATGGTCTAGAAAAAATTCGTTTTATAAGAAAAAACTGAATAAATTAAATCATTGCACTGAAGGCAAAAAAGGAATAATATAATATTTTGGAACTCGAAGTTTTGCGCTATTTAGGCGCTGTTTACAAATATAAAAAGGGAACAGGGAAAGGAGCGATTGGCATGCCACGAAGTCTTTGGCTTTTAATTATTGGAATGGCGGTAAATGTTACAGGTTCTTCTTTTTTATGGCCTTTAAATGCGATTTATATTCATGAGCATCTTGGCAAGACCTTGTCTATCTCAGGAATAGTTTTGATGTTAAATGCAGGGGCAACCGTAATCGGGAACTTGTTTGGCGGTTTTCTTTTTGACAAAATTGGCGGATATAAGTCTATTCTTTTAGGGATTACCATTACCGTTGTTTCATTTACAGGCTTGTCTTTTTGGCATAGCTTCTTGCCTTATGTCATCTTTCTCACGATAGCTGGTTTTGGTTCGGGAATCATTTTTCCATCCATGTATGCAATGGCTGGCTCTGTTTGGAAAGAAGGGGGCAGAAGAGCCTTTAATGCCATATATGTCGCGCAAAATCTCGGAGTGGCGATCGGTGCCTCATTGGGCGGAATTGTTGCTTCTTATTCGTTTCAATTTATTTTCATTGCAAACACATTGATGTATGTTATCTTTTTAGCTATTGCTTCAATGGGGTATCGTACGATTCAAACGACAGCCAATCTGCAATCAGCGGCACGATTAGAACCAAAACCTGTTAAAGATTATACAAAATTATATGCACTGCTGATTTTATGTATCGGCTACCTTCTCTGTTGGGTAGGCTATGTACAGTGGCAGGCGACAATCTCCACTTATACACAGCAATTAAATATATCATTAAAGCAATACAGTTTTTTGTGGACAATTAACGGTGCGTTAATTGTGTTAGGGCAGCCATTTTTAAATAGAGCACTGAGAATAAAAGCAATTGAAAAAAATGTTAAGTCACAAATTGTTATCGGAATGTTGATCTTTATTATTTCTTTTTTCATTGCAGCAAAGGCAGAGGCATTTTCTGGCTTTTTAACTGCGATGATTATTTTAACAGTGGGAGAAATGCTTGTTTGGCCAGCAGTGCCAACGATTGCTGATAAGCTTGCTCCGAAAGGAAGAGAAGGCTTTTATCAAGGGATTGTCAACAGTACAGCAACTGGCGGAAGAATGATTGGACCTATTCTCGGAGGCCTGTTGGTTGATTTATATGGGATGTCGATGCTGTTTACCGTTTTGATTTTCTTATTTGTGATTGCCATCTTCACAACGATTTTCTACGATCGGAAATTGGCAATGAAGTCTGAGCAAAAGGTTGTTTCGGAAGTAAGTCATTAAATCACCATGTATATCTTTCTAAAAAAGATGGTAAAATCGGAATATGAGGGAGTACATTTTAAGAAGATGAACATACACTAGTTATTACTTTTTCGCCATTTTAACAACTTGCAACTCGTTCGGAAATTTTATACAATGTTTGTATCTATACGGTTTTTGTTAAATGACGGTATTGATTTTTCACACGTAGAATCAGAAGTTTTTTCAGTTTTAACAAAACCATTTATAAAAGTAATGACTGGGATAAGGAATAGTAATGATGTTTACCCGTATATAGAGAGTTGACGGTGGGTGAAAGTCAACCGGGACCATCACGAACTCGCCTTTGAGTCGCAAGCGTGAAAATAAGTAGCGTTTGCCGTTAACCGCGTTAAGGATGGATGAGCGAGTGACTTTGTCACTAATGTGGGTGGTACCGCGGGAGATTAATGATAATCCTCTCGTCCCTTTTGGGATGAGGGGTTTTTTATTATGTTTTCGCTATCCATGTTGCTATGTTATGTTTAAATAGAGCTTTTTAACCCATTTATATGCGGTCTGCTATTATACGCTGCTAGCTAATTCAAAAAGCAGCAATATTATTGAAAAGAGCGCCAAAAAAAATATCGCAATAATCATCTACATATTCACACTATATTTTTATTAGGAGGAAAGAAAGATGAGTTTTAATCATCAGGAAATTGAAAAAAAGTGGCAAAGCTACTGGGAAAAAAATAAAACATATAAAACAAGTGAGAATAAAGGGAAAAGAAAATTTTATGCTCTTGATATGTTCCCATACCCGTCAGGTGCAGGGCTTCATGTAGGGCACCCTGAAGGCTATACAGCAACAGACATCCTTTCAAGAATGAAGCGTGCGCAAGGCTATAACGTTCTTCATCCAATGGGATGGGATGCTTTTGGTCTTCCTGCTGAGCAATACGCGTTAGACACAGGAAATGACCCAGCAGAGTTTACAAAGCATAATATCGAAACATTTAAACGCCAAATTAAGGCACTGGGATTTTCCTATGATTGGGATAGAGAAATTAACACAACAGATCCGAACTACTATAAGTGGACGCAATGGATCTTTCTAAAGCTATATGAAAAAGGCTTAGCATATATCGATGAGGTAGCAGTTAACTGGTGTCCTGCGCTTGGAACAGTGCTTGCGAATGAAGAGGTTATTGATGGTAAAAGTGAACGCGGTGGGCATCCGGTTGAACGTCGTCCAATGAAGCAATGGATGTTAAAAATTACAGCTTATGCTGATCGTCTTCTTGAGGATTTAGAGGAGTTGGATTGGCCGGAAAGCCTTAAGGAAATGCAGCGGAACTGGATTGGACGCTCTGAAGGTGCGGAAGTGACATTTGCGATTGATGGACATGATGAAACGTTTACCGTCTTTACAACACGCCCAGATACGTTGTTCGGAGCAAGCTATGCTGTATTGGCTCCTGAACATGACCTTGTTGAAAAAATCACGACCTTTGAACAAAAAGAGGCAGTAGCCGCGTATTTAGAGCAGGTTAAAACCAAAAGTGACTTAGAGCGTACCGATTTAGCAAAAGAGAAAACAGGTGTATTTACTGGTGCATATGCCATTAATCCAGTCAATAATGAAAAAATGCCAATTTGGATTGCCGATTATGTTCTTGTCAGCTACGGTACAGGTGCAATTATGGCTGTTCCTGCGCATGATGAAAGAGACTTTGAATTTGCACAAAAGTTTGCTTTGCCAATCCGTGAAGTTGTTGCTGGCGGGGATGTTTCGAAAGAAGCGTATACAGGTGATGGAGAGCATGTGAATTCTGGATTCTTAAATGGCATGGGTAAAGAAGAAGCTATTGCAAAAATGATTGATTGGCTTGAAGAAAAAGGGATCGGAACTAAGAAAGTTACTTATCGTCTTCGCGATTGGTTGTTTAGCCGTCAACGCTACTGGGGTGAACCAATCCCAATTATTCATTGGGAAGATGGAACGATGACAGCTGTTCCTGAGGAAGAACTTCCATTGATTCTTCCTGTTACAAAGGAGATTAAGCCTTCTGGAACGGGAGAATCTCCGTTAGCGAACATTGAAGACTGGGTCAATGTTGTCGATCCAGTAACAGGGAAAAAAGGTCGTAGAGAGACAAATACAATGCCGCAATGGGCAGGGAGCTGCTGGTATTTCTTACGCTATATTGATCCAAATAATGATAAGGCAATCGCGGATAAAGAAAAATTAGCAGAATGGTTGCCAGTGGATATTTATATTGGGGGAGCAGAGCACGCGGTGCTTCATTTACTATATGCCCGTTTTTGGCATAAATTCCTTTATGACATCGGCGTTGTTACGACGAAAGAGCCATTCCAAAAGCTATTCAATCAAGGGATGATCCTTGGAGAAGGCAATGAAAAAATGAGTAAGTCAAAAGGAAATGTCGTAAATCCTGATGATATCATTGTTAGTCACGGAGCGGATACCCTGCGTTTGTATGAGATGTTCATGGGACCACTTGATGCATCGATCGCCTGGTCAACAAATGGCTTAGATGGTTCTCGTCGCTTCTTAGATCGAATTTGGCGTCTGTTCGTTGAAGAGGATGGTACGTTAAGTCCGAAGGTGAAGGATAGTGAAGACATTCAATTAGAAAAGGTATATCACCAAACAGTCAAAAAAGTAACAGAGGATTTTGAGGGCTTGCGTTTTAATACGGCGATTTCTCAGCTCATGGTATTCATTAATGAAGCTTATAAAGTGGATGTATTGCCAATCCGCTATGTGGAAGGCTTTGTAAAGATGTTAGCCCCGATAGCTCCGCATATAGCAGAAGAGCTATGGGAAAAGCTAGGACATGATGGAACGATTACGTATGAAGCATGGCCAGCGTATGATGAGGCTAAGCTTGTAGATGATGAGGTTGAGATTGTCGTGCAAATTAACGGTAAGGTGAAAGCGAAGCTAATGGTACCGGCTGATGCAAACAGAGAGGCGCTTGAAGAAATTGCGATGGGAGATGTAAAGGTAAAAGAACAAATTGACGGCAAAACTGTACGGAAAGTAATTGCTGTACCAGGTAAACTAGTGAACATTGTTGCAAATTAAATAAAAGGGCCGAATGAACTTTTGATATGCTCCTTATTAAGTAGCCAGATTAATAGGTAATCTGGCTATTTAATGGGGAGTTTTTTTGTATGAAATTCGTGCGGTTGGACTGGAATGAGCAAGGGACTGGTGGAAAAGTCCGAACAGAGATCCGATTGGACCGGAACAACCTCCAAGCCTAACAAACTTCTGGTTCCAGTAAAAATTGATATTTGGATTTTTACAATCTACGATAAGTCAACCGGAGGTGTTAGCGCTGTAGGTTTCCTATATCGAAAGAACAGCCCTTTTAAGTTGATACAACGATGAGTACGAAGGAAAGCTTTTAGAATGAACATCGCAGGAACTATCTGCTCTCTGCTTGTTCCGAAGCTGCCCTGCGCGTTTGGTTTGCAAACTTGGCTTATGGAAAAGGAACGATTATGACAAATGTCATCACATATTGATGACACAATCCACTAATCTCAACGCTTGTCCCGTCGTTATACTAAATATAGAAACGATGGAGGTGGATAAGGTGGAAGAAGTGGTTTCAATTGAAAAAGCAACAAAGAAGTTTAAAGATAAAATAGCTGTTGATGAACTTTCCTGCTCGATTCAGAGAGGCGAAGTTGTCGCTATTTTAGGTCCAAATGGTGCTGGGAAATCGACGACCATCCTCATGATGTTAGGATTGTTAGAGCCAACAGAGGGGAAACTTGAAATTTTTCGAATGGACCCAAAGGAAAAGGCCGTGCGTGAAAAGATTGGAGCTATGCTTCAGGAAGTAAGCGTCATTGATACCTTAACGGTGAAAGAGATCATTCAATTATTTAGGAGCTATTATGCAGCGCCGATGGATTTTGATGAGCTTGTGGCATTAACAGGTCTGAAAAAAGAAGAAATGAAAAAAAGGGCTGATAAGCTTTCAGGTGGGCAAAAAAGAAGGCTGGGCTTTGCACTAGCACTTGCTGGTGATCCAGATTTATTATTTTTTGATGAGCCAACGGTTGGAATGGATATTACTGCCCGAAAACGATTTTGGGATACTGTTAAAGCATTAAAAGAAAAAGGGAAAACAATTATCTTCACGACTCATTATTTGCAGGAGGCAGATGATGTTGCAGAGAGAATTCTCCTTTTCCATAAGGGAAAGGTTGTCGCAGATGGAACTCCACATGCGATAAAAAATAAGCTTACGAAGCAGTCTGTTTCCTTTTTTGAGAATGGTGCAGTACCGCTAGATGAAATTAGAAGCTTAGCGATCGTTTCTGATGTTTATATAAAGGAAAATCGCGTCTTTATTGTAACCGAGCAAACGGATGACGTACTTGCTTATTTATTTGAAAAAAGGCTCGGAGTCAAAGGGATTGAGGTAGAAAAGGGAAGACTAGATGAAGCGTTTGAGCAATTAACGAAAAATAAGGAGGCCATATAAATGAAAGGGTTATTGATGCAGTGTAGAATGGAAATAATCAAGATTTTGCGAAATCCCTATTATGTTTTTTGGTCTCTCCTTATGCCGATTGTCTTTTATGTTATTTTCACAAGAATTTTTAATCATGCATTCGACAATGATCAGGAATGGCAAGCCCATTATTTAATGTCTATGACGGCATTTAGTGTAATGGGGTCCGCTATTATGACGCTCGGGGTTCGACTTGTCGAGGAGAGAACGCAAGGCTGGTCATTGTTTATGAGAATTACCCCGATTTCAAATAACGCTTATTTTTTCGCAAAAATGGTTGGTCAAACGGTTATTCATATTCTCTCGATTATCGTTATTTTTACGGCAGGAGGTCTTATAAATCGTGTTTCCTTATCACCTCTAGAATGGTTATTGAGTGGGCTATGGATTTTACTTGCATCTGCTCCTTTTTTAGCTCTGGGCGTATTATTTGGGACTATGAAACGGGTCGACACCGTTTCAGGTGTTAGCAATCTTGTTTATTTATTATTAGCTTTATCCGGAGGGATGTGGATGCCGTTGGAAATTATGCCAACAATCGTTCAAAAAATGGCCCATTGGCTCCCTTCCTATAATTTTGGAAATGGGGCATGGCAAATTGTCCGTGGAAATGGGCCAGACGTTTCGAATGTCCTCGTTTTAATCGGATACCTCATCATTTTCATGGTATTATCAAGCTATATCAGGAGAAAACAAGAAGCGGCGGTGTAAGCTTTTATGAGTGAGAAAAAAAGATTTGCGCTCTTTCCTAGACAGTATGGTCTGTTTCCATATATTTTTTTAGTGTATTTATTAATGCCAGGCTATTATGTGAGTCAGGAGAGCGGCTTGAAACAAATCCTTGGATACGTATTGCTATTTCTTTTTCTTTTCACGTACCGACAGCTTTATATGTCAAGTGAAGCCAAAAACATGTTTAGTTTTTGGCTCTTCATGCAAATTGGGATTATTTTGATTCTCTCTCTTTTTTATAACGTAAATAATGTATTCCTTGGCTTTTTTTCTGCCCATTTTATTGGCTGGTATCAACGGAAAAAAATATTTTTTTATATGTTGATGTTTCTTGCAGGTACGATTATTTTGCCATTTCTCATTCATATGGAAGCGCATGACTTTGAGAGGAGCATTTTTTATTTTACCCCTTTTATTATTATTATGCTTGTGGCGCCATTTGGAATCCGCTCCATGATCAGCAGGATGGAGCTTGAAAGAAAATTGGATGAAGCAAACGAACAAATTAAAGAACTTGTAAAGCGTGAGGAAAGAATGAGAATTGCCCGTGATCTTCATGATACCCTTGGACATACATTATCGTTGTTGGCTCTAAAAAGCCAGCTTGTCGGTAAGCTGGCAGTTAAGGACCCGGAAAGAGCGCATAAAGAGGCGCAGGAGATGGAAAGAACGGCTAGATCTGCATTATCTCAAGTCCGCGAACTTGTATCAGATATGAGAACCATTACGGTGGCGGAAGAAATTATAGAAGTCCAAGCATTGCTCCAAACAGCAGGCATTGCCTTTCATTTAAATGGTGATTCAGATTTAAGCGATATCCCATACTTGACCCAAAATATTTTAAGCTTGTGCTTAAAAGAAGCGGTTACCAATGTGGTTAAACATAGTGGAGCAAAAAATTGTCATGTATCCATTTGCTCTCTTGAAGGGGAAGTTGTGATCGCAATCGAAGATGATGGTGAGGGGATTTCGGATCCTACTAGGTTAGGAAATGGCTTAAAAGGAATGGAAGAACGGTTAGAGCTTATTGATGGATCCCTACAATTAACATCTAAACATGGAACAAGACTGGAAATAACAGTCCCGATTATTATCAAGGAAAGGGAGGCTGAAGATGTATCATGATTCGCATTATTATAGCTGAAGATCAGCGGATGTTAAGAGGTGCATTAGGTTCTCTTTTAAATATGGAAGATGACATCGAAGTAATAGAAGAAGTCGGAAATGGGGAGGAAGCTTATAACACTGTTATCAATCTGGAACCAGATGTCTGTCTTCTCGATATAGAAATGCCGATTAAATCCGGACTAGAGGTGGCTGAGGATTTGATGAGAATAGGTTCTCCTAGTAAAATCATTATCCTCACGACCTTTGCCCGGCCAGGCTATTTTAAAAGAGCCGTAAATGCAGGAGTTCATGGCTAGTATTAAAGGATGGCTCCAGTGATGAATTGGCGGAAGCGATTCGAAATGTGATGAAGGGAAAAAGAGAATATGCGCCAGAGTTGGTATTCGGAAGCTTACAGGGAGATAATCCACTAACAGAAAGAGAAAAAGAAGTATTAAGATTAGTGGCAGAGGGAAAGACAGCAAAGGAAATATCGCAGGAGCTGTACTTGTCTTCTGGCACCGTAAGAAACTATATTTCTGAAGCAATTAATAAGTTAAACGTTAAAAATAGAATTGAGGCCATTGCTGTGGCTAAAGAAAAAGGGTGGATGTAAAATCCCATAAAGGAGGAAAAATTGAAAAACTCCTCCTGAAACTTTACAGGAAAATTGAAAGGGAGTGTTATTCGACTTGGTATTTATTGACCGGTTCGAAGAGCTTTAGGCATTGCTTCCGGCCAATCAGTCTCCGGCAGGAGCGGCTGCTCAGAGGATGCTCACCGCCTTGCCTCAGAAAAGCAAGTGCCTGCGCATTTAGAACTACCATTTTCGGTTAGCTCTCATTTGCTTTCATTAGCTCTTGGATTTTTTGTGTAGCTTCTGAAGAGAGCGTATAAAGAGATTCAGTGTTATCTATTTCAGAAATTGCACTTGTTTCTTCCTTACTTCTTACCCATAGATGATATTTATCCTCTCGATTGTCCTTATAAATAGCAGATACGATATAATCTGGAGCGGTCATATTAATGATTCCCTCCATTTTCTTTTTATTGTTTATAAATGCTTGGAGTTTATGTAGATCTGGCTTGTTCACGGTGACTTCGTGGCTTCTATCTGAAAAAGAAGTTAAAATAATTTTATCAATTTCTTTATTTTTATCTTGAGTAGACGAACTTGTACAACCATTTAATATCGGAATTATTAAAAGCATAGCGAAAAGGATTTCCCATTTCCTCATTTGTGAAAAACCTCCTGTAAAACGATTTAATAGATACGACGAGTACAAAACTGATAAAGTTACAGTAATACATATTTTATCCATCGAAAAATAAAGGGATTTACGTTAAAATTTCATTCATATACAGATAATAGGAGTGAGATCCATTGTTTCAAATACGAAATACTGGTGGTTGCAACAATAAACGACAGCTATAAAGGATAATGAAAAAATACCAGTTTTTAAATTTGATAAGGAATCTTTTAAGAGAAGCTCAAAAATATCGATGCAAGCCGCTTCCCCCTTCCATCGAAGCAGAGAGAAAATGAGCTAGAATTAACACTATGTATAATAAGCCCAAAAAACCTATAGCATGACAACTAGAGCCTTTTTCATTTATATTAGTATAATAAAATGTTTTTACTGTTTAAATAGTGATAAATGTGAGGTGTTGTGTGATGGAAGCGATTAAGACCATTACAACGGAAGAATTAGAACAGAAAATTGAAAATGGTGAAGAATTACTTCTTATTGATGTGAGAGAGGATGAGGAAGTTGCACAAGGAATGATTCAAGGAGCGAAACATATCCCAATGGGACAGATTCCCCTTCATTTAGATAAACTTGATAAGGATAAGGAATATATTTTTATTTGCCGTTCAGGTAGAAGAAGTGAAAATGTATGTTACTACTTACAGGAGCAGGGCTATAAAGTGAGGAATATGGTCGGGGGAATGCTGGAATGGAGCGGTGAAGTGATCGTCTAATCGTTATAAAATCCTCCCAATCTGTTAATAATGGATAAAAAAAGATTGGGAGAGAAGAACGGTGATCCAGGTTAAGTTATTTGATCAGGAGCATGAAAAAGATTTAGAAAGAGAAATGAATCGTTTTTTGGAACGATTGGATGAAAGAAAGCTACTTGATATTAAATACAATATTGCTGCATTTCCAGAGGATGAAGAAGAACAGGAACAAGTTTACTGTTTTTCTGCGATGATTGTTTACCGAAAATAAAAAGTGAGGCCCTTAATATAAACTGGCACCTATGTCAAGGACACAATAAAAAAAGAGATTAAGCAACTAGAAGATGATTCCTATATTGAATAGGGGTCATCTTTTTTAAGTCCCACTGATATCGATAGTTGTTATAGTAAACCAT